>CAJGDA010000131.1 GCA_904501935.1 uncultured Methanobrevibacter sp.
ATTTTTCAAAACCAAACTCAATTCTATGATGTTGTTTTCACCAATACTTTTTGACATCAATTTTATTTTTCTATTGTTAAATTATTTTTTGTTGAAAATTAATTTTATTGTGTAACTTCAGATGATTTAAAATTTGAATTTTAAAGGTAATTTTATATCAAAATATAAGCTCAATTTGGTAATACTTTTTTGAATAAAATAAGTAAAATCGTCTTTGAAAAAAAGTCTTTTAAAAATTAGTATTTTAATAAAATAAGTTCATGCCTTTAGGCTATAGTTAAATGGAGTGATTAATAGAGTGAATCAACCTAAAGGACGCTTAAATGAACTTTTATTTTATTTGCATTAGCATATGTAATATTTAATTTTCTAGTATAAAAAGGTATCTAAGTATTACTTTTTCAGTGTTTCAGTAGTATTTTTTTATAGTTCTCACAGTTATTTTTTTTCTAATTTGACTATGAAAAATAGCTATTTTTTTTTAAAAATTTTTTTCCACTAATAATGCAATATGGTCTTTCTCGTATGGTTCCAGTTTTACTTTTTCAATAATCTTAAAACCTTTCTCTTTCAATTTCTTTTCCTGTTCCTTGAAAATCTTTTTAGGTTTTTGTACTACATCTATACTTCTAGCCTTAATCATTAAAAGTCCAACACCATCATCCTTTGAAAACGTATTCATATTTTTCATAAACAATTCACTTTGTGTTGGCTGGGCAACATCACAGTACACTAAGTCCACCTTTTCAACTAAGTTGAGATATCCTTTGGGTTTGGTTGCATCACCTAAAATCGGAGCAATATTAAGCCTTTGTCGTGAAAGTTGAACTAATTTTTTAGCTGTTGTGGGTGAAAATTCAACAGCATATATCCTTCCATTGATTACAATATCAGAAATATGTGAAACGGTTGTTCCGGTTGATGCACCAAGGTATAATACTTTTGAAGTGTCCTCAAGCTCTAAATTTTTTAATCCGTTTAAGAGGGCTGCAGATAATTTTGAACGTCTAGGATTCCATATTCTATATTCTACATCATCTTTTATTAGTTCCTCGCCATAAACTGATATTCCTGGATTTAAATTTACTGTGGCAACATTTTCATCCTTAAAATAGACATTCATGCTTTATCTCCTCTTTTTATTTTTCTTGCCTTTTTTCCTACTTTTTTTGGATTTGGACTTTTCTTCTTTCCTTTTTTTGGTTGTTTTTGTTGGAAACGGATTATTTTTTTCTATTTCTTCTGCTTTTAATTTAAATTCTTCAAAAATGTTTTCATCAAATGTTTTTGTGAACACGTCTCTTCTAACGGCTAGGGATATCATTCCAGCAAGCATTCTTGCAATTTTTCCTCGATTCCACCATTTTGCGCCTCGTACTTGGGGGTGTTGGTAGATTAATCCATATTTTGGAGGGCGGTCTCCGCTTTTTAAATGCCTAAATAATGCTTTTTCGGCACCCATGATTTGAACGGTGCTTGATGGGTACATTGCAAGTCTTTTTAGCCCTCCGGCATGTGAAATTAATTTTGCACCTAATGAAGATCCAACTAATAATCTTAAATTCGGTGCAATTGATTCCATTTTTAAGTCAACGTATTCCTCAAGGTTCTTTCTAGATTTTTGAAGTTCATAGATGGCATTTGCATAATTGTTCATTATTTCCAAATCATTCGGATCAATGTCTTCGTCAATATCAATTATTTCACTTGGGAATGCATCAGGCTTTGCTTCGATAATTTTATCTTTTGTTTTGTTTTGTGAAATTAATTTGATGTAGGTTTCATTGTTCTTAATTGTGTCCATTTCAGGGAAATATAATGCGTACCATTCCCTAATTCTTTCAATTAGTTTGGAAATGCTTTCATCAATTTCATCAATTGAGTTTATGGCCTGGATTAGATGTTTATCTTCAGAGGCTGAAGCTTTTTTAATATTGTATATTGCCAGATTTCTGTAGATTTCAGTGATTTCTTCATTGTCCAACCCAAATTTTTCATAGTTTTCCCTTAGGTAGTCCCCACCTTTATTCGGTGTTTTGATTGTTATTTTTTCATTGTCATAGTCTGATAATCTTTTGTTTGATTCAATTATGATTTCATCATAGTCTGATGAAACTTCTTCAATTATTTCCAATTCCTCTTCAACAATTTTTTTATCATTAATTTCAGCTAATTTTTGGATAATTTCATTACTTGGAAATAATTTCTCACAAATTAATTCATTTTCATCATTAAAGGCATAAAAACCCTTAACACTGTAAGTAATATAGCATTCCATAAAATTAATATTCTTTTTATTTCTAATAAGTATTGTCATGGAGGAAAAGATTTAATTTATTCAAAATTTAAATTAAATTTCATTGAATTATTGCTATTTTTGGATTTGTAATTATGTCACAACAAAGATTAGAAGATTTAGAATATGAACTTGAATTAAAAAATGCAGAAATTGATGAGCTCAATATGGAACTTCAGGATAAAACTGAGGAAATCAATAAGCTAAAGTTATATTCCACCAAACTGAAATATGCAAATAAAAATTTGGAGGATAAATTAGACACTAAAATTGATTATGATAAAGCAATGCTTAAGGAACTTGATGACTTATCACAAAAAATTAAAGAAAAGGAATCGATAATTGAGGATAAGCAGGATCAAGTTAGATATTTAAGGTCTTTAATCGACGATTATAAAACCCAATTACATTCAAACACTGAAAACTTGGAGGTTCAACTTAAAAGAATCTCAAAAACTTATGAAGATTTGCTCAAACAAAAAGACGCAATAATTGAAAAACAAGATGAAGAGATTGCAAATTTAATTAAATCCAAAGAGGAAATAATCAAATCCAATAAAACTGCTGTCATAAGTTTAAAATTACAAAATGAAAAATATCAGGAAATTATTGAAAAATTAACAAAAACTAATTAAATAACTAATTACAAAGTTGATATTATGTTGAAAACAGATATTTGCGGAGTGGAATTCAGAAATCCTTTGATGTTGGCTGCTGGTATTATGGGGAGTAATGCTTCATCAATGAATTGGATTTTAAAATCAGGTGCCGGAGGAGTTGTTTCAAAATCTTTTTCTCTTAATCCTCATCCGGGTTATCCAAATCCAACAACTGTTGCAGTTGAAGGGGGTATTTTAAATGCGATTGGACTTTCAAATCCTGGTGTAGATAACTTTAAAGAAGAATTAAAAAAGATTGAGCGCGAAAATAATGTTGTCATAGCTTCAATTTATGGGGCGAATCCTGATGAGTTTTCCACATTGGTTAATGAAGTTCAAGATTTTGTTGATATGATTGAGTTGAATATTTCATGCCCTCATGCAATGGAAGGTTATGGAGCATCCATTGGTCAGGATTGTAATTTAAGCCATACTATTGTTTCAGCTGCAAAAGATGCCGCTAATGTTCCAATTATCGCAAAATTAACACCTAATGTAACTGATATCACTGAAATTGCTAAAACCTGTGAAGATGCAGGTGCAGATTGCTTATCTTTAATCAACACATTAGGTCCCGGAATGAAAATTAATATTGATGTTGCCCGCCCTGTCTTATTCCATAAATCTGGTGGTATGAGCGGTCGTGCAATCAAACCGATAGCAATTAGTAATGTTTATTCTGTTTATGAAGCTGTTGATATTCCATTAATCGGTGTTGGTGGAATTTATAGCTGGGAAGATGTTGTAGAATTTATTTATGCTGGTGCAAGGGCTGTTCAAATTGGTACTGCCATTATGGATGAAGGTGTGGAAGTATTTAGTCATATCAATGAGGGTTTAGATAAGTTCATGTCTGAAAAAGGATTTTCATCCATTGATGAGATGGTTGGGCTTGCACATAAGGAGTTGTAATTATGATTAACGAACCGAAAATTGTTGAAATTAAAGAGATTATTGATGAAACTCCTACAATTAAAACTTTTAAATTTGATTGGGATATGGAAACATTGGGAA
>CAJGDA010000132.1 GCA_904501935.1 uncultured Methanobrevibacter sp.
AGGATTGTCTGATTTTTGAATTATCTTGTTCATCATGAAATGAAATCCGTTTGGCCAGGTAAGCTCTTCAAATACATGCAAAGGTAGAAATATTGCAAGCAAGGCCATTAATTTTTGCGGCACATCCCATACGCCCCAATTTATTATCAAAATATTAAACATCACGATTCCTAAAAAATATGTTGCATGCAGCCATGGTTGTCCGCACCATTTGTCCAATAATGATTCTGCCATAATTATCACCTTTTAATTTAGTTGTTTTTTATTAAATGTATTAGAGTTGTTTATTTGCCGGCACAATTAGGCCCTGAATGCCCATACAATTCATCCTTTTCAATGTCTGGGGATACGTCAAAAACACTTTTTTGATTGATGAAATCTTTAGTAAATTAATGTGTGCATCATATCAATTCCAAATTATGTTAATATTATAATTTTAATGATTTAATTGTCAATAATTTAATTATTTCATTAAATTTGTCAATATCTGAGTTATTTATGCCATTAAATAGCTCTTTTAACCACTCATCAGAAATATCCATCATGTTTTCACTTATTTCAAAACCCTGTTCACTTAAAGAAAGTATTCTTCGTGTTTTATTGTTGGGATCTTTGGTTCGTATTACAAATCCTTTGTTTTCAAGATTTTTCAGAGTTCTGGCAACAACGGGTTCGGATACGCTGAACGTTTCTGATAAATCTCGTTGTGTGATATTTCCATTGTCCACATAAATTCTTAGAATATAATGTATTTCAGCGGGAGTTACATTAGTTCCTTCCAGTTTTTTTTCAAAAAAGCTTGTATGGCCTTTTAAAATTAAATTTAGTGCAGGATATAATGGAATTATATCCGTCTTTTCAACCTTATTTATTGTATCCATTGTATTGCCCCAGCAAATAAACTTATCATGATAAGTTTATGATTTATTATTATTTAAAGTTATTGTAAATTAAATATGACGGTATTTGTTAGAAACATGAAGCTGATTAAAAGGAATCAGAAATTGCATAATACAGATTCACCACTATTGATTGGTGAGGTTAAAGAGGATGATGTTGTAAAAGAGGATAGGGAACCTAGTTATATTGATAGACAACAAAAATTAATCTAGTAAATAAGTTTAGTTTCATTGTTTAAATCTAAGATTTTTAAATATTCGTTTTTAAGTTCTGTTTTTGTTTTTTCATCAAAATTTCCACTGTTTACCTCTTCCAAACCATAGATAAACATCATGTAGAGAATCTTGTTTAAGTTAAATCCTTTTGAGGTTAATTGATATTCTGTTTTAGGGTCATTTTCAAAAGTTTTTTTAACAATCAGATTATTATCTTCCATAAACTTCAAGGTGTCGGTCAATACTCTATTGCTTAGCTTTTTTTCATTTTTAAATTCACTGAATTGTTTTTTTCCCAAAAATAGGTCTCTGATAATAAAAATTACCCATTTTTTTGAAATTAATTTTAATGTATCATCTATTGGACAGTTATCGTCATAGTCTTTTATGTTCATTGTTCACCTTGGGGTAAGTTTTTGCTTACAAAATGTATTTATTATTATACATATATAACAATTGTTAAGAGTAGTGATATCATGCAGGACAAACATGTAATAGAAGCACTGGGAAAAGCAGAAGTAATAATTGAAAATGGCAAAATCACATCAATCGGCGAACCTCAGGTTGGTTATTGTTCAATATTTGAAAAATATCAGGATAACGGAGAATTGACAGAAGAATTCATTAAAAATAATATTACAAAAAGAATCAGTGAATTTGGAATGTGCACTCCACAAAGGTCAATAGATGTTCCTGACACCATGAGTTTCGGAACTAGTGAAACATTAAGAACAAACATGGAAAAGGGATATGTTGATTGTGTTGTGGGGGCTTGTGATGGTGTAGGAACACTGCTGATGAGCGAACCCGGTATAGTTCAGGGTGTTGGAGGCAGAGTGTCTGCATTGATAAGCACAACGCCTATCAAGGAAGTAATGGATAATGTTGGGATTGAAAATGTTTTAAATCCTGAAACAGCTGAATTAAATCCTATTAAAGGATTGCAAATGGCTATTGAAAGAGGTTATAAAAATATTGCAGTAACAATTATTCCAACTGAACTGATTAAGGATTTAAGGCAATATCCGAGGCCTGAAGATGTAAATGTCTATATTTTCGTAGCCCACACAACAGGTGTCAGCAAAAAGGAAGCTGAAATGCTTTTTGATTATGCTGATGTAATATCTGGCTGCTCTTCAAAATATATTCGGGAAACTGCAGAGCAGAGAAAACCATATTACTCTGGAAATAAGGTTCCATTATATGCCGTAACTGATGAGGGCAAAAGGTTATTGGATGTGAGATTAAAATATATCAACAAGCAGTTAAGCGCAAAAGATTATCCTCAGGATTTTAGCAATAGTCCTAAACCATTGATATAGGTGTTTAAAATTAAAGTCTTAATAATTGGAGCGGGTGCAATAGGATTGGCTGTTGGCGCATCATTGATATCCCAAAACATTGATGTATCATTTTACGCAAGCCATAAAACTGCCGTTTCATTAAAAGAAAACGGAGTGGGTCGTGAAGGATTGTTTAGACATCTTCATTTTGATTCATCATCATTTACTGTCTACACGGATTATAATCATATTCCCAAAGCCAGTTTTAATTACATAATTATAGCAACAAAAACCACAATCAACTCCCAGATTGCTGAGGATTTGTACTGCCATAAAGACATTATGGCAAATGATGCCAAAATCATAATATTTCAGAACGGTTTCGGATATGATGAGGAATATATCAGATATTTCGATGAGAAAAGGATATTTTCCACAGCTATCCTGACAGGTTTTAAAAGAGTCGACCGTCATATCAGCGTGATTACAGGTCATACTCACCCTTTAATGATAGGATCACTCCATGTATGTTTTGATGATGTAAAGGTTATCAGTGAACTTCTGACAAAATCTGGGTTTCACTCAGATGTTACAAATGAAATAGAGCATGATTTATGGGCTAAAATGCTTTTTAACTGTGCATTAAATCCCTTAAGTGCAATATTAAATGTTAAATATGGTAAATTAGCTGAAAATGATTATTCATTGAACATTATTGATCTGTTAATATCTGAAACATTTGAAGTGATGGAAAAGTCAGGTTATAAAACTAATTGGTCAAGCGTTGATGAATATAAGGAAATATTTTTTAACCAGTTCTTTCCCGATGGGTATGAACATGAATCGTCTATGCTGATGGATATAAAAAATAAAAACAAGACGGAAATTGATGCTTTAAACGGTAAGATTGTTGAAATGGCCAGTAGCTTAAAAATTGATGTTCCAGTTTCAAAAACTATAGTAAATATTATCAAATCAATTGAATCTACCTTTTAAATTGTCATGAACGAATTAGATAAATGGAAGAAAATTTATATTTGGGGAGTTTTGGAGTTTTTTATTATAGACTTTTGGAAATATAATTAATTTCCTCAAAGTACATCATCTTAATGTTTACTTTAGTATTTATTGATATGTTGTTAGTGTGAGGGCATTTGGTAAGTAATATTTGTTCGTTAATTATAAAACAATATTACTAAAAAGTAGTAGATAATTTTGCTACTTTCAATCATTTTTTGTTCGTATGGTATAGAACAAATTTCACTAAAAGTAGTAGATAATTTAAAGTGTGTTATGCCAACAGTAACATGAAGCTAGTCAAAAAGAACCAGAAGTTGCATAATCCAGATTCACCATTGCTGATTGGTGATGTTAAAGATGGTGATGTTGTAAAAGAAGTCAATGAACCTAGCTATATTGAAACTCATGAAAAAGTTCTACCCCTTACACGTACTTTTCAATCAACTTTGTTATAAAATTTTTTGAAATCTCAATAATCAG
>CAJGDA010000133.1 GCA_904501935.1 uncultured Methanobrevibacter sp.
ATATTTAAAGATTTATCCATCTTGAAAGATACTACTGATTACAATGGACTTGTAGCAACACATTGCGAGAAAAAATCGATAGTTGAATATGAAACCGCGAAATTAAAACAAAAAGAAGAAAATGAAGCTATTGACTATACCTATGCAAGGCCTACAATAAGTGAAGATGAATCTGTAAAACAAGCAATTGAGCTTGCAAAAGAAAATGATTTAAAATTACACATTTGCCATTTAAGCTCTTTAAAATCATTGAACATGTTAGAAAATGCAAGCAAAACAATGCCCCTCTCTTGGGAATTTACACCTCATCATTTATTGCTTGATAATTCCGCATACAATATATATGATACGTTCATAAAAACCAATCCCCCATTAAGACCGAAGGGAGAAAGCATTGACATAACTTGTTTGAATGAAAATTCAATTATTGGAACTGACCATGCGCCACATACCTTAGAAGATAAGGCAAAAGGAGTTTGGGATTCCTCACCAGGAATACCAAATTTGGAAACTGTTGTACCATTATTATTAACCGAAGTAAACAAAGGAAACATAGACTTGAAAATAATCCCAAAAATCTTTTCTGAAAATGCATCAAAAGTATATGGACTCGAAAATAAAGGCGAAATTGCTATTGGAAAAGATGCGGATTTTACTGTGATTGATTTAAAACGAGAAGGTAAATTCAATATAGATGAATTTAAAACAAAAGCCAGATACTCACCGTTTGATGGTTGGAACTATATTGGAATGCCTGTAATGACAATCGTAAATGGAAAAATAGTAATGAATAAAATATAATTAATTTTTTTTAAAAAAAGAAAAAAATAGGGTGTGTGTTATCACACCTATTTATAACATAAAGCGTCTTCAGGACAAGCTTGTATACATTGACCACATAAAGTACAGAATCCTGCAATTGGTAATTTAGGATTTTCTGTTTCGTGAATCATGTCATAAGGACAAGCTTCGATACAGTCACCACATTGATCACATTTAGATGGGTTGAATGAAATTCTGTCTCTTACGACAGGTTCGCCATCAATAGCAACTTCATATTGTTCAACTTTTAAAGCATCGTTAGAACACATTGAAGCGCATGCTCCACATCTAATACAACTTACAAAGGATGGTTCACCATCAGTTTCTACTAAAGCTGGGCAGGACATACCAGTTTTGGTAACTACACGAATAGCTTCAGTAGGACATTTGTTAGCACATGCACCAATGAAATCACATTTTTCTACATCTCTTCCAATACCTTCTGCATCTACAGGTGCACCTTCACCCCATTCGATGTTGATATCTAATGCATCAACAGGACAAAGTTTTACACATAAACTACATGCAGCACATACGCTTGGAATTGCAACAGTTAAACTAGCACTGTTTGCAGAAATGAAATCACCAGGACAAGCTTCTACACAAGTGTTACATCCAATACATTTTGCTGAATCAAATGTAAATGAAGTAATTTCTTTTGAACGTTTAACAGGTATTTTTTCGGAAATGAAAATTGCATTCCAAGGACAAGTTTGTGAACATAATCCGCATCTAATACAATCATCATTTACTGTAATTGGACTTCCTACTTCTTCAAGGGTAATAGCACTTACAGGACAATCATCGACACAAGTTCCACATCCGACACAATCGTCGATGAAAACTGGACCTTTGCCTTTGAGGTCTAAATCATATTCTGCAGGTTCTTTAACACCTGGAATACCAATTACATCAACTGGGCAAATGTCAACACATTTTTGACACATTACACAGAAACCTTCAACTTCTTTTAATTTTTCACCAGTGACTTTAAGAGTTTCTTGTGGACAGACTTCTTCACATTTGCCACAGGAGTCACACAATACAGAGTTAAATACTAATCTGATTTGGGTTACGCCATCAGCAATTTCATAAGCTTCTGCTTTTAATGCTCCTTGAGGACAAGCGTCAGCACATTTAGGTTCTTCCCCACAAGTGTCACAGTGAATAATTGAGTCAGGTTTTACAGCAATAGCTGATGTAGGACAAGTACCTTCAC
The DNA here is from genome assembly GCA_904501935.1 of uncultured Methanobrevibacter sp. GTDB lineage: Archaea > Methanobacteriota > Methanobacteria > Methanobacteriales > Methanobacteriaceae > Methanocatella. Next base: position 2,042 of record CAJGDA010000133.1, read on the forward strand.
AAGCACCACATTTAATACAGCCATCTTCATTAAATACTATCATTTTATAAAAACCCCCTTAAATTTAGAATTTTTTAATGAGGTTTCCTTCACTGTCTACAATATCTACTTCAGCTAATCTCATTTGACTATCCATTGAGTGGGTAGCACAAGATAAACATGGATCGTAAGCTCTGATAACCATTTCCATTAAGTTGAATATTTTATCATCTACTTCTACACCAGGTTTGATGTAATCTAAAGCAACTTGGTGAATACCCATTTCCATAGCTGGGTTGTTTTGGATAGTAGCTACAACAATGTTTGCATAACTACATTGACCGTTATCATCAGATTTGTAGTGGTGGATTAAAGTACCACGAGGAGCTTCTACAATACCTACACCTTCACCTTCAGTTCTTTCTAATTCATCTGGGAATTTTTTACCGGATAAATCTTCTTCTAATGCAGCAGCAGCACATTCAGCGGATGCTAATAACTCAATGAGTCTTGCATAGTTGAATAATAATGGTGCTTGAGCATATCCAAATGCATCACGGAAAGCGTTAAGAGCTTCTTGAGCAAGAGGTGCTTCTTTAGGCATTTGATCACAAACGTTAATCCTAGATAATGGTGCAACTCTGTAAATACCTTCTGGGTATCCCATTTCTTTAATGTAAGGGAATTTTAACCAGGAGTAAGGTTTTACGTGTTCAGCAACATAGTCGGTGTACTCTTCGTTTCTGTATTCGAACATGTCACTTCCGTCTTTGTCTCTGAATCTGATGTTACCATTATATACATCCCAAGTTCCATCAGGTTTTACAGTACCACAGTGTCTAGTGTCACCGAAGTTACCTAATGATGCGATTAAGTCAATGTTTTCTTCAAATATAGGAATAGCTAAATCTAAAGTAGCTTGTGCTAATTCTACATTTTGTTTTGCTCTTTCAAGTAAGTCTTTTTGAGTATCAGCGTCTAATTCGGTTGAAATACCACCAGGGGTGGATGAAGTAGGGTGAATAGGACGACCACCTATTTTTCTTACCATTTCTAAACCGTTTCTTCTGATGTTAATTGCTTGAAGTGCAATTTCAGGCATATCTTTAATAACTTGGAATACATTTCTTGTTTTTCTAGTTCCGTTAGGGATGATTAAATCAGGTGCTGCTAAGAAGTAGAAATGAAGTGCGTGGGAGTGCATGTATGAACCCCAGTTCATGATTTCTCTCATTCTGTATGCAGTAGGTAAGATTTCATAATCATCAAATCCGAAAATTTGGTCAACTGCTTTAGCAGCAGCTAAGTGGTGTTGTACATCACAAATACCACAAATCCTAGGTACAAGTCTAGGTAATTCTTCTACAGGACGACCAGTTAAGAATTTTTCGAAACCTCTGAATTCCATAACGTGTAATCTTGTTTCTTCTACGTTTCCAGCATCGTCAAGATGCACGGTAATTTTAGCGTGTCCTTCAATACGAGTAACAGGCTCCATAGTAAGTTTAACCATTTTATTCTCCTCCTTTCTGCATTTTTATAGGTACTAAAGCTGCAGGTAATGTGTAAGTGTAGAAAGTACCTACAATATCATCTAATTGATCAGCTACAGTTTCAGGGTCAACGGTTTTATCTTCTTGTACACCGTAGTCAGATGCAATCGCACTGATCATTTTTGCTCCTTGGTCTAATACTTTAGCGGTAGGACCATAACATCCTCTACATTGGATACCAATGGAAGGACATTCTGCACCACATAAGGATACGGTAGCAGGACCCATACATACTAAACCTTGGGTAATTAAACATAAATCAGGTTCAGGAGCACCTAATTCAAATTGTCTTTTAATGAAGTCCATTGCTAAAC
>CAJGDA010000134.1 GCA_904501935.1 uncultured Methanobrevibacter sp.
GATGGTGCATCTCAGGTAGCTGATGGAACTCATCAAGTTGCTACAAAAGCTAATGATGTTTCAAATGCTGTAGATGATGCTTCAACAATAATTAAAGAGCACACTCATAGCCCTGTTATTCATGAAGCTGTTGATAATATTTCAAATAAAGTTTCAAATGTTTCTGGCAGATTAAATGAGTTGGATAATGGTGCTCACGCTGTATCTGATGGGGCATATCAATTATCTGATGGTGCTAATAAGTTGTCTGGAGGTGCAAAAGATCTTGCATCTGGATCTGATCAATTAGCACAAGGTACTTTGAGTTTAGCTGCAGGTGCACAATTACTTGCAAATTCCGCCGCTTCAGCATTATTTACTGCTTCCAGTTCATTAGCAGGTGCTGCTGCAGGTTTAGATGAGGTAACTGGTTTAAATGATAGTCAAGTTGGCGAGTATTTCTATTCTCCAGTTAAATTAGATAGGCATGAAGAATTCCAATCTAATAGCTATGGTTCACAGGTATCTCCATTTTATTTGGTTTTATGTATGTGGGTTGGTGCATTGATTACTTGTGTAATGTTAAAAGTAGGAACAAGCATAGGCACTAAATATAGGCCTCACGAAATGTATTTGGCGAAACTATCATTCTTTAGTATTGTGGCAATATTGCAGACTACAGTAACATTGTTGGGATGTTATCTCCTGGGAATTGATATTCATAATCATTGGATTTTCATTTTGTCATGTTACTTTGTTGCACTTGTATTTATGGGATTGATTTATTCATTGGTATCTGTATTGGGAGAAGTTGGAAAAGGAATAGCAATTATTTTGTTAGTGTTCCAAATTTCCGGAACTGGCGGTATCTATCCGGTTGAAATCATGAATAAAATCTTTGGAATGTTATACCCTTATTTACCAATGACCCATGCAATAAATATGGTTCGTGAAGCGCAGCTTGGTTTGATATGGGCAAATTACATGCCGTCATTCTTGATATTGCTTGGAATAGGAGTGGCTGTTGTTTTAGCATCAGTCATTCTAAAACGAAGTTTCGATAAACGCACTAAATTCTTTGAAGAGAAATTAGAAGAATCCAACCTTTTCAATTAAGGGCAGTGATTCTTTTTTCTTTTTTTTATTTTTTTTCGATTTGTAAAAAAATCTTATAAAATTGTTTTAAACCAATTAATAGTTTCAATTAACTGATTTTCAAAATTAGATGAATCTATTTTTAAATTTATTTTTTCCATATTGCTTATGTCTGCTAAAGAGTGTTTAATGTCACCTTGGCGTTCAGGAAGGTAAATAGGTTCTAAATCACTATTAAGAGTTTTTTTAACAATTTTATACAGGTCATTTATGCTTAATCTTTCACCGGAAGCAATATTTATTATTCCATTAAAATCAGATTCACAAGCGAGCATATTTGCTTTTACAACTTCATTTATATAGACAAAATCTCTAGTTTGCTCTCCGTCACCATAGATTTCAGCTTGTTCATTTTGTAAAAGGGAACTAATGAAATTAGGTATTACAGAAGCATATTGTGAATTTTTGTCCTGTCCGGGTCCGAAAACATTAAAATAACGTAATGAAACATAGTTTAATCCATAACTGTCATAAAATGATTTTAAGTATAATTCACAACTGGCTTTGGATGCGGCATAAGGTGAAGTTGGCATTGGTTGCTCGCTTTCCTTTAAAGGCATATTCTTATTTTGACCATAAACAGAAGATGAAGATGAAAATATCACCTTTTTAACATCATTATTAACAGCGGCTTTTAAAAGTTTAACTGTAGCATTAAGATTTATGTCAGTACATTCTACAGGTTTATCAATACTTAGTGGAACACTTGCCATGGCTGCAAGATGGAATATATAGTCAATACCAGATGTTAAGTCGTCTAAATTAACATTACGAATGTCTTCCGTAATTATTTTTAAATTATCATGTTCTGGTTCATTTAATTTATTAATGTTTCCAGTGGTGAGATTATCAATAATAATGACTTTATTTTCTTTTATTAGTTCATTTGATAGGTGTGAACCTATAAATCCTAGTCCACCTGTTATTAGAATATTTTTATCTTTCATTAACACACCTAAATTTGATTTAAATAATATTTAAGCTTTATTTAATTATTTTTAAGTAACAATATTTATATATTTTTATAGGTATATTATTTATTTAAGAGGAGTCTTAATAATATGTTTGATTTGGTTGATAGTACCCTATTCTTTGCTGCTTATGGTAATGTGTTTGGGCTTGGCAATATATCCATTAGTTCTTTTGATATACTTTTAGCTTATATTGTAGCTATTGCTGTTGCAGTTGTTGTTGCATTGGCCTTAAAAATCCCTTTATTACCCAGCAAACCATATAGGTATTCTTATGATGTGAGTGCGATATATCCAACTCCAATAATAGCAATTGGTGTTCTTTCAATATTTTTGGTTTTAAATTACACTTTCATGTATAATGGATTAGTTTTAGCTGCTATTATTGGCATTTTATCTGCATTATTTGTGAAATATTTATTTGATTTCGTATTTCCAAAGCCTCTTAATGAAGATAATGGGGAGGGTATAGATGAATGAGGTAATTGGAATTATAATTGCCGCAATTCTTTGTTGGTTGAATTTTGTAATTGTAGATACATATTTCGGACTTCCCGAACAACCTGGTGTTAGGGGGGCCAGGAATATTGGACAAGATGTCGAAAGAAGAGGGGGAGATATTGCTGGCGGATTCTTCCAAGGAAACATTTTATGTTCTCCAGATGCATCTGCTGGTACATTATTGGCTTCTATTGGATATTTGCTTTTGGGAATTCCTGGAGGAATTATTGCAGCATTCTTTGTTTTCATGGGAAATAGGTTATGTGCCGATCCGGGATATGCTGGAACTTGCGGAAGTTTAACTGCAACTGTTATCATATTTGTCTGTTCATTTATTGGCATGACACCTGAAATGTTCATTGTTGGAATGGTAATTGCAATTTTAACAATTATGGGTATTGATCAGGCTAAAGCTTCTATTGTTCTGGGAAAAATCGCAAAGAAATTCAATAGGCATGCTAGGGAGTGATTATATGTATGTTGAAATCATTGGTATCATAGTCATATTCGTAGCATTAAGAGCTTTAGTAACAAGAAATAGGGCTGAGAGACTATTATATATAAATGTTATCGGATTCGGGGTATCTGCTTTAATAGCATTGGTGATTAATACTCCATTTGCTCTTTTCGTTGCTGCAGCGTTCTTTATATGTTCTACAATCAGTGCAAACGCAATTGCCTATACTTTAAAAAGGCTAGATGATGAAATACTTCTGGAGTGATTTAGATGGAGTTCGTGTCAATAATTGCAATTGCTTTAATGCTCATTGGTGCATTTGGTATTGTATTTCTCAAAAAACCATTAGATAAGGTCATAATGTTTTCAATACTTGATGCAGGATTTGTTTTAGCGATTGTTTTATTCAAATATTTGGATGTGGCAATGTTTGCTGCATTAGCAGGTCCATTATCTACTGTAGTATTCATTTTATCTATTGTGAAAATTAACGAAATTAGAAAAAATAAAATTGCAAGTGGTGATTTAAATGGTTAGTGTTCCTTTATTCTTCTATTTTGGAATTTTCCTTGCAATTGTGGGAAGTATTGCCACCGCTTGGGGTCCTGGCGTCAATGACCCTATTGTCAGAACATTCAATACTGAGGTTGCCTCAATTGGGGTTTGTTTAGTTTTATTATGTTACAATCATGTTCTAGCATTATTAACATTACTTGCAACAACAGTTATTATTACTTTAATTTTATTTAGAGCTATTATTCGTTTAGAAGAAATGGGGGCTGACGTATGAGAATAGGAGTTTTATGGAATAAACTGGC
>CAJGDA010000135.1 GCA_904501935.1 uncultured Methanobrevibacter sp.
ATTCAGGAATCCATACCCATTTCATGAGATTTGAAATAGATGTCTATTTTTTGGATAAAAACAAAATTATTTTTGAAAAGACCACCTTAAAACCTTGGAAATTATATAAGCCAAAAAAACAAGCAAGTTATATTTTAGAAACAAAAAAAGATCGTTTAAAATTAAAAATAGGAGATAAATTAGAATTCATCTAAAATATCTTCCGGTTTTTCAAAGATTCGAATATTATCAATACTTTCCAGCTTACGAGTATTCTCAATATCAATATCTCGCATATAGATTGTAATGACCTTTCCTTCTGAAATTGCATCATGTGGGCAAGTGTTTCTGCACATGCCACAGCCTATACATTTAGTCAAATCTATTTCTTGATGGGCAATGATTGCACCCTGTTCACAAGCAAGAGCAGCCACACAATCATCACATTTTTGGCATTTAGACAATTCAATTTTTGAAGGCAAAACCGTATCGACAGGACCTGGATGAATGTCAACAGGAACCATATAAACAGGAACGGCACCTTTGCCAGATTGAGCCACTGCATTTGTAACCAATGTGTCTGCAATCCCATGGACTATTTTTGAAACTGTATTTGCTGTAGTTGGAGAAACTATCAAAAGGTCGTATTTACCAATTGAAAGACGGCCAGTAATTGGATATGAAAATTTTTGATTAGAATCAGTAGCAAGTTCCCTATATTTCCCACCAGTTATGCGTTCAATACGCTCATAAAGCCCATACATTTTAAGGACTTCTTCAGCAGCTCCTGATAGGAATACTGTAACTTCATGCTCTTTAGCTAATTTTTCAGCCAGTTGTACTGATTCACGTAGTAAATGACCGGCTCCAGTAAATGCAAATCCGATTCTCATTTTAATCTAAATTATGATATTGGTAAGCTTCTCTATCTGAGAATGCATAATCAAGTCTTGTGTATTGATTCATGAATTCAGCTACTTCATCAGCTATGTCTTCTTTATCAACTGCAACACGTTTGATGAATTCTGCAACTTCATCCATTTCTTTTTCTTTTAATCCTCTTCTTGTAATTTCTTGAGTACCAATTCTGATACCGGATGGATCATCTGAATTGTCTCTGTTATCACCTGGCAAGAGGTTTTTGTTCAAGATTACGTTATTGTCAGCCAATTCTTTTGCAATATCTGATGCTGATCTAATGTTGGTTAAATCCACTGCAATTTGGTGGGACTCGGTAAATCCTAAGTCTTCACATAATACATTAAATCCTCTTTCATACATTGCTTGACCAAGAGCCTGTGCATTCTTAATGATTTGTTTTGCATAAGCTTCACCAAATTCCAACATTTCAGCAGTTGCAATACCTAAACCAAGTAAATGGTGCAAATGGTGGTTACTTACAACACCAGGGAACACTGCTTCATCGATGCGTTCCTCATTTTCTTTGTGAGAAAGAATGATTCCGCCTTGTGGACCAGGGAATGTTTTATGGGTACTTCCCATCATTAAATCTGCTCCTTCTTTAAGAGGTTGTTGGAATTGGCCTCCTGCAATAAGACCTAATACATGAGCTCCGTCGTACATTACAGTAGCTCCAACTTCATCAGCAGCTTCACGAGCTTCCTTGATAGGGTGAGGGAACAGGAACAAACTTCCACCGAATAAAATGATGTTTGGTTTTTCTTCTAGAATCTTTTTGTTCATTGCATCAATGTCAATGTTCATTACATTTTTATCTAAAGGGTGAAAAACTGTTTTGAGACCACGAATACCTGCTGCACTTACATCTGCATGGGAAATGTGACCTCCTGATGGTACTTCAAGTGCCATTACCTTATCGCCAGGTTTTCCAAATCCAAAGAATGCTGCGAGGTTTGCAGTTACACCGGAAACCGGTTGAACATTAGCATAATCACAATCATATAATTCACATGAAAGTTTTTTGGTCTTATCTTCAATTAAATCTATATATTGGCATCCTTCGTAAAATCTTTGGAAAGCTTGTCCTTCAGCATATCTGTGAGCAAAATCTGTTGCTACAGCTTCAGTTACTTCTACACTTGTAACGTTTTCAGAAGCAATAAGATTGATACTGTTTCTCATATATTCAGTATGTTTTCTTGCAATTTCTTCAAAGTTTAAAATTTCGTCATGATAATTAGTCATTTACTACACCTAATATCCAATTATATATCTATGATTTAATTTTTGTAAATCATTTAATATAATAGTTATGAAAATTATTCCAAAATCAATGAAAAATTAAAAATTAAAAGAAAAATCAAACAAAATAAACAGAAAAAAAATAAGAATTAAAACTAACCTCAAAAGAGGAAAGTTTCATTTAATTTTTGATGTATTTTTTCAAGTCTTCAACTTTATCGGTTTCTTCCCATGGAAGGCCTTCAATACCAAAGTGACCATATTTAGCAGTTTGTTTATAAGAAACATCTCTTAAGCCTAATGATTCGATGATTCCATCAGGAGTCAATTTAAAGTTGTCACGTACAATCTGGTCAAAGGTTACATCCCCAATATCAGCTTCAGTTCCAAAGGTATCTACCATTACTGAAGTTGGTTCAGCAACTCCAATTGCATAAGATAATTGAATTTCACATTTAGAAGCAAGTCCACTAGCTACAATGTTTTTAGCAATGTATCTTGCCATGTAACATGCGCTTCTATCTACTTTAGTACAGTCTTTACCTGAAAATGCTCCTCCACCATGGCGAGCATATCCGCCATAAGTATCAACAATGATTTTACGACCGGTTAGGCCTGAATCTCCATGAGGACCACCAATTTCGAATTTTCCAGTTGGGTTGATGTGTTCTTTAGTATTTTCAGTCATTAATTCATCAGGAATAACAGCCTTAAAGAGTTTTTCACGAATGTCTGCTTTCAATTGTTCCTGATTGTCAGACATTGTCTCATCATGTTGAGTTGACAATACTACCGCATCAAGTGAAACAACATTTCCATCTTTATCATAATTTACAGATACTTGAGCTTTACCATCAGGTCTTAAATATGGGATTTCTCGATTTTCTCTAAGTTCAGTTAATTTATTAGTTAATTTACGAGCAAGATCAATTGGATAAGGCATTAATGATTCTGTTTCATTAGTTGCAAAACCAAACATCATACCCTGATCTCCTGCTCCAGTTTCTTCATCTCCACGATCCACTCCTTGATTAATATCTGGAGATTGTTCATGAAGTTTGTTTACAACCTCACAAGTGTGACCATCAAATTTTAAATCAGGATTATTATAACCGATTTCAATAATTGTATCTCTTATGATTTTTTCAATTTCATCTTCTGATATTTTAGCTGTAGATGTAATTTCACCAAATACCATACAAAAATCAGTTGTTACACAGGTTTCACATGCAACATGTGCCTTTTTATCTTGTTCCATGTATGCATCTAATATAGCATCAGAAATAATGTCTGCAACTTTGTCAGGGTGTCCCTGAGTTACTGATTCTGATGTAAATGTCCTATATACTTCATTCATGTTATCACCAATAGTCCATGATAAATTCTCATAATAATGATTAAATTCATCCGAATGTATCAATATTTTAAACTATTCTATATTGTTTATGTCTTAAATATTATAAATAAATTGTTAAAAATTGTGATAAATTGGAAATATTTTAAATTACAAAAAAAGTTTAAATCAATTACGGTTTGTTTAAAAAAAAGAAAAAAAAGAAATAGAGAATTAATCTCTAAATCTATTTACCTAAGTCTTCAAGAGCAGCACTGATTTGTGCCATAATTTGCTCGGTTTTGAAGTGTTGTTGGTTCATTGCACCAGATGGACATGCAC
>CAJGDA010000136.1 GCA_904501935.1 uncultured Methanobrevibacter sp.
TCACTTCTTTAAATGTTTTATTCACTTTAAATGTAATTATTACTTTAAAAAAAATCATATAAATAGTTTTTCGAATGTAAGTGCTTACTTGCATCTTTAAATCTGAAATTAAAAGTTAAAAATAGTTATTTTTATGCATACGATGGACATTTCTTTCTTTTTCAACAAAAGACTTTTGCTTGAATTGCACATCCTTTTTCGCTGTTTGATTATGGAAAGAATTGTTTACATTTGCAACATTTTTTATAATAAATGAATTAAAGATATTATTAGAGGGATTAAAATGACACAAGCAACATTAGGTTTTGGGGCAATGAGACTTCCACAGACAGATGACAATGACCCCACATCAATCGATATGGAAGAATTTACACGAATGGTTGACTATTTTATGGAACAGGGATTCAATTACTTTGATACCTCCTATGCATATCACGATGAGACATCAGAAGGGGCTCTTAAAAAGGCACTGGTTGAAAGATATCCAAGGGAATCCTATCAGATTGCAAATAAGATTCCGACATGGCTTCTTAGGGAAGAGAAAGACAATGACAGACTTGTTGACATAATGCTAGAAAGGCTTGGAATAGAATACTTTGATGTGCTTTTGGTTCACAACATCAACAAAGCGTTATTTCCCAAAGCTGTAAATGCAAATAGTTTTGAATATGTAAAAAAGGCGAAAGAAGAGGGCAAAGCCTTGAAGATTGGAATTAGTTTCCATGAAAAGGAGGAGCTACTCGAAGAAGTATTTGAAAAATATGGCGATGCAATTGATGTGGCGTTGATTCAGCTCAACTTTATGGACTGGAATGACCAGAGAATCCAATCGAAAAAGATTCATGACATATGCGTCAAATATGGTGTTGAAGTTCAGGTAATGGAGCCGGTCAAAGGCGGAACACTGGTGAATGTTGCGGATAATATCAAAAAGCAATTCGAGGATTATTCCGATAAATCAATTGTGGACTGGTCATTGCGATTTGCTGCCTCACAGGAAAACGTTACTGTAGTTTTGAGCGGAATGAGCAACCTCGAGCAGATGAAGGAAAACTGCGAGACATTCAAGAACTTTGAAAAAATCACACCGCAGGACCATAAGTTCCTGATGAAAATGGCCCGTGAAATTAAAAAGACATTTGCAATTGAATGCAGCTTCTGCAATTACTGCATAAAGGATTGCGAAATGAACCTTCCAATTCCGGATTTCTTTAACCTTTATAACAGCGAGCTACTATACCACTTGCCTTCCAATATTGATTTGTACAATACGGCCGCAAATGTATATGCTCCGGCATCCGCCTGCACAGAATGCGGCACATGCGTTGACATATGCACTCAGCAACTGGACATTCCTGAACTGCTGAAGGATGTTGCGAAGTTATTTGGAAGATAACTAATATTCGTATCAATCCCTGCATTTCACAGATTATTTTAGGTCTTTAATCTGCAGGGAAATAGTTATTTTCTGTTCGGATATTTTCCTATAAGGCTGCAGGCACAAATGAAAAAGAGGATGTTAGATGTAGAATTGTCTAATCAATCAGGTTATCTATTTTTTCAAAAAGTTCACTATATTCATTGAAAAGATTCGTGATTTCCTCATCATTTTTAGACATTAAAACTATCTTCAATTGTTTGTCCTTTTTAAAGATCTTAACTTGGTCGGATTCATTGTCATCATCAAATGCATCGGTAAGGAGTGATTTGATTTCATCATATTTATCTTCAGTCAAATTGTACATTCTGTTATGGTTTAATATGTCCATTGCATGAATAATTCCATTTTCCTCCATATCCACACATGAAGAGAGTCTGATTTTGGTATCCATATAATAGGGAGCTTCTATTTTGTCCCTGCGAAGCACGATTGAAATCTTTGATATCACATGATCATCAATGCAATTTTCATTAATGAATTTAACCAATTGGAACTGTTTTATATTTGCATTATTATTCATTAAAGTCATGCTAATATATTATTTTTAGAAATATTTAAGTTTAGTGTAGTTAACGATGTAATATTCGTTTAAAAAGAGTTTAAGCATGCATTTTGAATAGATAACAGCATACTCATTATTTGAATTTTATTTTTTAATTTTTTCTTCTTTTTTAAAATGTGAAGAATGATTTTTAAAATAATAAACAAGATAAATCATTTAAGTTTTGTTAAATTGTGGATTTATTCCGTTTAAACAATTATAATAATTCATTTATAATCTTCACAATAACGTCCAAAGGTTATAGAATGTCCTAAATGGCAATAATACTCAGTATACCCTTCGCTATCTAAATCACCAACTATTCCTCCTCCGCTATCAAATAATTCTTCGTAGCAATGCTGGCAATTTAAATCACAATATCCTCCAGATATCATTTCATTCTCTTTTATTTTTTTACTTTTCATTTCTTTTTCTTTAATGTGTATATTATTTATTTGTTTTTTAATCGCTTTTTCTGTTTCTGTTTTTATGGAATATTTAATTTCAGCATCATTCATAGTTGCTTGTTCATTAATAAGCTTATTTTTCACAGTATCTTTAATGGAAATTTCATGTGTTTGGTCAATTTTGTTTTTTCTTATTTCTGATTTGATTTCTTCTGATTCAAACAGTTCATCAATCATTTTTATTTTTTTATTTTCTTCTTGTTTCTTGATTTTGTATTCAAGTATTAATTGATTTACCCTATATTCCACGCCTCCACATTTAATTTGACCGGCGTTTATTTCTTTTTCAACCTGTTGTTTGATTGCTTTTCCTGTATTGATGACCTCTAAACTCTTTATGTGTAATTCATTAGCAAAATTTTTATTGTATAAAATTCTTTCGCCAACTACTCTTTTAAGTTCTTTTTTAGCTTTCTTTTTTTCTATAGTGTCTGATGCTGAGTTTAAATGATTATTCTGCGCCATATCCGATTTATCAATTTTAGTTCCGCAATGAGTGCAAAAATTATCCTCTCTTCTTATTTTCGCGCCACAGTTAGTACAAAAATTGTTCATGTTTTTAACCTTCTGGAATAGTCTTCTAAAATTAATTTAAGTCAAAACTTATTTATATCTTGCCTATATATTCTGATATATGCCCTGTTTGGTTGAATTGAAAATAAATTTTACTGAAGAATTAGTTTAGAACATTTCACAAGAAAACATTCATCTCAAACCTATTTTTGTTAAAAATATATTTTTTTTGACTTACATTAAAATTACTGATGATTAAAGTTTAAAATATTTCCTTAAAAAACATTCATTTCACAGTAAATTATCTCATTTAAACCATTAAGTTATTTAACGCTCTTTTTTAGAATTTTAAGATGCAAGTAAGCACTTGCTTTCGAAAAACTTTATATATGGGCTTTTATAGACTAATAAGTAAGTGTGATTACTTCAATCGCATTTAATATATTTCAAAGGATGATTAAATGAATAGGATATTATTGTGTTTGACTTATTTATTAGTATTGGGACTTGCATTGGTAAGTGTAATGGCATAAATAATTCATTCCGTAACGATTGATTTGAGTTATGGATTAAGATTATTGAATTATCGAAATTGAATGATTATAATACTAATAAATTTCATGTTCCCCTTTTTAATTAATTCAAAAATATGTTAGGATTGTTTTCAATCCTAATATTATTTTATTGTTTTTTTTTTCATTGTCTTTTAAGTTTTTTTTGAATTTTCTGTAGGTTTCTTTAATTTAGAGGGTTTAAGTTCAATAAAAATGCTCATTTATTGAAAGAGAATAGATTTAAATAAATGAACAAATATATTATAGATTAACATTTCAGTAAAATATATTTAAAA
>CAJGDA010000137.1 GCA_904501935.1 uncultured Methanobrevibacter sp.
AAAATATATGTCTTTTAATGAAATCAAGAAATTGGTCAGCATCACTGGCAACGCATTTATTCAAGAGAGGTACTTTAGGGAAGCTTTTTATGATGCTAGCAATAAGATTAGTGAAGGTACCGAAGAAACAGTCAATTTCCTAGATTTAATTTATAATTTTTTAAATGTGAAATATACAGATGCTGAGGGCAATGTTGATAAGTCTGCAGCGGATGTAATGAATAAAATCACTGATGCAAAAATTAAATATTCTAATTTATTTTATCAAAACGCCCCTAATGTAATTTCCAAAATTGAATATGGCAAGGTGAATGTCCTAGATTTAAGCCAAACTGATGAATATGTTGCTAGCGTTTTAGTCAGTCATGTTTTGAGAAATTCACTTCAAAGAAGTAAAGATGCAGCACATAGTGGCAACAAAGAAGATTTGATTAAAAATTCAGTATTTTTCATTTTGGAAGAAGCACATATCCTTGCTCCTAAAAAACGAGATTCCGATTCAAAACGTTGGATTCAGAGGGTTGCAAGAGAAGGACGTAAATTTGGTTTAGGTTTATGTTTGGTAAGTCAATCACCAAAAACTGTTGACCATGATGCATTATCTCAAATGAATAATATGATTATTCTAAGACTTGTTGAGCCGGAAGACCAGAGGCACGTTCAATCTGCAAGCGAAAGTCTCTCTCAAGATTTGGTTAACCAGCTTCCTTCTTTAAATGTCGGTGAAGCAATTGTTTTGGGTATTATGACCAAAGTTCCCACTCTCGTAAATATCGATGAGTTTAAAGGTCGCAGTCACGGTGATGACATGGACATAGCTTCTTATTTTGCAAATATCAAGCAAAAAGAAGATGAAGAATTAAAACGTCAAGAACAAGAAACTTTGGATATGGGATATGATTATTAATCCCATTTTTCATTATTTTTTTTAATTATTTTTATTAATCTATATCTTATCTTAAAATCAATTTTGATTTGTTTTCAAATGCTCTCTGGGAAAACTATTAAATATTTAATAAAATAAACTATTATTAGTTAAATGCTGTTATAGTGTTTAAATTGGTTATATACAAAAAATTTAAAAAGGTAATATAATGAAATTTGCACATTTAGCAGATACTCATTTAGGTTATCGCCAATTTGGTTTAATTGAGCGTGAAAAAGACTTTTATGAAGTATTTGAAAAGGTTATAGACAAAATAATAGATGAAAAAGTAGATTTTGTAATACATAGTGGGGACTTGTTTGAAACTGCAAGACCATCTCCAAATGCACTTTTGGTATTTCAAAAAGGATTGCTTAAACTAAAAGGTGCAGGCATTCCTATGTATGCAATAGCTGGAAACCATGATACAGTAATGCGTAAAGGCGCTATCCCGCCCCAAGTCATATTTAAGAAATTGGGATTAAAAGTAATCAGTCCGATTAACACCCACTATACACAGGGAGATATTTTTATTGCGGGTTTGCCTTATTATCCATCATCACAAAGTAAAGTTTTAAAATCTAAATTAGCAGAATTATCCAAAAAAGCTGCTGAGTATGATAAGACTATTTTAGTGTTGCACCAAGGAATCGATAAGTACTTCGGCTATCAATATGAGCTTGAAATCGGAGAAGTTCCGGATAATTTTAATTATTATGCATTAGGTCATATTCATAAGTATATTAATGATTCTTTTGGAGAAGGCAAATTAGTTTATCCTGGATCCGGTGAAATTTGGAAAACTTCAGAATTACAGGACTATAAAGAAAATGGGAAAGGTTTTGTTTTAGTTGATTTTGACGGTTCAAAACCACTTGTTAAAAGAATTAAGGTTGATATGCCTCGTGAATTTATTAAAAGATCTTTGGATTATAATAATCTTGAAAGCGGTATTGCAGGCATCAAAGAGACAATAAAAGATTTGGACAATAAACCTATTTTGGATTTGACAATCAATAATGTAGAATCCGATACTAGTGTAGTTTATGAGATGATTACAGAAGAGTTAGGTGATTTATCTTTAATGATTAGGCCGAATTTTAATAAGTTAGGGGAAGAGAGCATTGATGAAATATTCGTCAATCAGGATTCCTTAGGTCCAAAAGAACTTTTAATTGAACAACTTAAAGATTATGGAAGTGATGATGTAAATCAATTGGCTGTGG
Organism: uncultured Methanobrevibacter sp.; assembly: GCA_904501935.1. Classification (GTDB taxonomy): domain Archaea; phylum Methanobacteriota; class Methanobacteria; order Methanobacteriales; family Methanobacteriaceae; genus Methanocatella. The sequence continues at coordinate 2,152 of CAJGDA010000137.1, forward strand.
ATTTATATGACTATCTTTCAAAAGACAAGTTGGATGAATCTAAAGAGTTAATCAATCAATTCTTTGATGAATTTTATGACAATAGTAAAGATGAGCCAGAATTAGAAAGCAAAGATGTTGAAGAAGACAAGCCTCAAAAAAAATCAGAGAAATCAGAGGATATTCAAGTAACATTTAAAGAGGTTTTAGAATGATTTTCACAAAATTAAGGTTAAATAATTTTAAATCTCATGAAAATACTGTTATCAGATTTGAAAAGGGGATTAGTGTAATTGTTGGTGAAAATGGTGCTGGAAAATCAACAATCTTGGAAGCTATCAGCTTTGCTTTATTTAAACAACATACAGGTAAGAAAATTGAGGAGCTGGTAAGGAATAATGCAGACTCCATGTCTGTTGAATTGGAATTTATTTCTAATGGAAGCCAGTATAAAATCGTTCGTGAAAAGAAATCAAACTTAAAATCTTCGATTTATAAAAAGACTTCTTCAGATGGAAATTATATTCACATTTGCACTGGAGACAAGGAAGTGGCTAATGAAATCAAACAAGTTTTGGACATTGACTCTGATTTGTTCTTAAATGCAATTTATATAAGGCAAGGAGAAATTGCAGAACTTGTTGATAAATCATCTGCTGACAGGAAGAAATTAATCGCTAAATTGTTAGGCATTGATTCTTTGGAAAAATCATGGAAAAATCTATTGCCATTAATCAATGATTATGAAAACGAGCTTTCTGTACTTAAGGGGAAGCTATACAATTCAGATAAGTTAGTTGAAGACCTTGATAAAAAAAGATCAGAATTAAATTCCTTAAAAGAAAGAGGGCATGAACTTGAAAAGGAAATTGGGGAAGTAAAGGAATTGCGTGATGAGATTTCTGAAAGCAAAAGAAATATGGAGCGTGAAAAAGAAATTTACGATACCCATGTTAATAACTTAAATGCTGAAGAAAAGTCTTTATCTAAATTGGAGAATGATAAACGTGTAATCCAGGATAATTTGGATAAAATTAAAGATGCTGAAGAGAAGATTGCCAGATTAGAAAAATATGTATCTAAATTGGATGTCTATCTTGATTTTGAAAAGTCCGTAACAAATATCCAACGTTTGAAAAAGGAAGAAGATGAACTTTATGATAAATTGGATTCCATTTCTAAACAAAAGGAAACTGTTGAAGTTAATAAAGAAGGATATGACAAATTTTTAGCATCAGATGAAGATATTGCCAGATTAGATACTCAAAAAGTTGATTATGAAAAAGAATTGGCGGGAATGACCAAACTTGAGCGGGATAAAAAAGACCTTTTATCCCAAATTGAAAAAGAAAGGAATAATATTGGAGACTTTTTCAATAATGCAAAAAATCAATTAGGGGATAACGGTTTAAGTCAGGATGTCTTGGCGGAAATTGATGATATTGAACATATTGAAAATGCAACAAGTGATTTTCTTGATGAAATTTCAGATAAAATTAAAGAGTTAGCTAATGAGATTATGGCTAAAAAAGAGCAAATTGTTGTATTTAAACAAAACATTAACGCCAGTGAGAAACCTTTGGAGGAATTAAAAGGTATTGATAATAAATGTCCTGTTTGTCAATCAGATATTGATGAAGATACAAAAGCAGGATTAATCATGCAATATACTGGG
>CAJGDA010000138.1 GCA_904501935.1 uncultured Methanobrevibacter sp.
ATATCCTTTAAAAGTTATTTCTAAAGAATCAGGAGCAATTGGCGCTGCTCAAATAGCGATGGATGTTTATAATGGTGAAAAAGAAATATTAGGTATTGAAGTTAATATCTAATCTTCTTTTAAACTAATGAATATAATGTTCCCGCCTTTAACGGTTTCTAATCCGTTTTCATTTTCTAAAACAAGGTTTAAGTAATTGTCGATAGCCACTACTTTCCCTTCACTTTGGTAGTCGCCTCTTAAATCAACGGTTACATATTTATTTTTAAATTGTCTAAAAAGTTTATTTACGTTTTCTTTGTCTTGACTCATTTTTTTCAAATCCTTAATATTCTACTCATATTTTGAAGTTTCAAGTTTATATAGTTTAATGTCTATAATATTACTATGGCAATAAATCAATTAGAAAGTAATTTAGAAGCTATTACTCGTACATTAGCCCAATTAGAGAAGGACGGATGTACAGATGAAAAAATTTTAAAAGAGCTTAGGGAAGAAAGAGAAAAAATACTTAAAGATTTAAATTTATAAGTATTTTTACTCAAACCATTCTTTCAATAAACCTAAATCAGCAGTTAAATCTATTTTAAGGGGTGTTACAGTAGTTTTTTGTGCTCTACGCAATTCATAACCATCGCTTCCAGGTTCATCTTCTTCATAAGGTTCACCATCAATCCAGTAATATGGTTTTCCACGTGGATCTAAGCGTTTTTGAACTACTGGAGAATACATCCTATTTCCTAATTTTACAACTTCGAATTCTTCATTCACTGGATTTGCAGGAACATTAACATTTAATAAGTCAATTCCTTCAGGCAATCCTTTTTTAAGCACGATTTTTGTTATCTTGTTCAGCATTTTTCCTGCAAAATCAAAGTCGATTTCAATGGCTCCATTTTCAAATTTAATGTCATCTCTTGTTACTTCTAGTGAAATTGCAATTGATGGTATATTAAAGCTTGCAGCTTCAATGGCGGCTCCCAATGTTCCGGATGTTGTTAACTCTGCTTGCCCGATATTGAAGCCGGTATTTATTCCGGAAATCATAATGTCCGGTTTTTCATCCATTATTTCAAATAATGCAATTGTCACAGCATCAGTTGGAGTTCCACTTACACCATACCCAATACTGCCATCTTTTAAAACATGTTCATTAACTCTTAAAGGTTCATATAAAGTCAATGCATGACCAATTCCGCTTTGTTGAGTTTCAGGCGCTATAATATAAGTGTCACATAAATCTTCAACTGCTTTTTTTGAAGCAAGGATTCCTGAAGCAGTTATTCCATCGTCATTACTTATTAATGCTTTCATATATTTATTTAGGGAATTTTATTTTTAAATAATTTTAGGTTTATGTCGAATTATAAAAAAGTTTAATAACAATTTAATTTATAAATTATAATATTAATTAGTAAAAACACATGCGGGTGGAAACGTGGAAAAGCCACAATTGATTAATTTTATAGCTAAAGTGATGGAAGATTCCGGTTTTAAAGTTTACAAGAATTTTAAAACTTCACAAAAGGTTATAGATATATATGCTATATTGCCTACAACAATTGGGGATTTTGGTGTAGTTGTAGCATGTAAAAACTATGATAAGGATTTTAAGATTGGAGTTGATGTATTAAAAGAAATGGAAGAAGTTCAAGAAAGTTTAAAAGCTTCTAAGATAACTATTGTTGCTTCTTGTTATTTTTCAGAGCAGGCAAAAAATTATGCGCTTAGGAAAAATATCAAGTTGGTTGATAGGGATAACTTGCTTGAACTTGCTAAGAGGTATCAGGATAGGACTTCCCAAACTACTTTGGACAATACTCCATATGATGGAGGGGCATCCAGTTACATTGAAGAGGAATATCCGGAATATACTTATGACGCTTCTGATATGGAATATATAATGCAGAGAAGAGACCAAAATCCAATGGTTTACAAAAATACGTTATATAAGCAAATTGGTGAAGATAAACCTCAAGGAGTTTTAACTTCAATTTTACACAGAGTTACATCCATAGGTAAGCGCAGTACATCCAGTTCCGACACTACATTGTATAATTATCGAAATAACAGTGCATATGGAAAAGATTCATTGTTTTATAGACTTATTCAAAATCCTTTAATCTTGATTATTTTAGTCGTAATCGTTTCTTATCTTCTTTCCTTTATTGTAGGTAATCTTTTAAGGATGGATGCTGGAATTGCAGGATTAATTGAACTGGTTGTGGCATTATTACTTTCATATGGTTTGTCCTTATATACTGATAGAAATAGGGATTTTGTTGTTAAAGGAACATTCGTATTCTTTGTTTCATTGATTATCCTAATTATATTAATTTTTGTTTAAATTAATGTAGTTGCGATTAATTATTATTAAAATCAATCCGAGAAGATATAAAAACCAAATCATGATGTCTGTTGGGCCGGTTTCTATCCATATAATCGTATGTGTTAAAATTATGGAGTAAATCCCTACTCCAACATCTTTTTTTAATTTGTAGAGCAATTCTAAAAATGTTCCCATAAATAGCATTTGAATTGTAAGGCCAATCAATCCGAAATCAAGATAGGCAGGTCCGAATAATGTGGATGTTAAACAAACAGTATAATGTAGGACATATTCTCCAATAAATGTCCTTGGGCTTCCTGAGGAAAATATCATGCTTAAAATATGGCCATTTGTACTTGCTCCAAGCGGAATGATTTTTTCAAACACTTCCAAAGTAAAGGCTGCTCTGTAGAATATTAGCTCTAAAGGATTCAATGTCCAATTTTGCGATGCAATGGATTGTGATGCAATGTATCCGATAGCCATTATTCCGATTGCAATGACTGCAACAAATATGATTCCAGTTTTTCGGGATATTTTATCAAGATAGTAAAGCGTAATGAATGAGCTGCCTAAAATTCCCAAAACGGATGTTCTATAACCATTCAAACCGAAAATCAAGGCTCCAAGAGCGACCAATAATAAGTATTTTCTATCGTAATATTTTGCAAGCAAAAGGTTTATCATGATTAGGAATAATGGATATGCGATTCTCCAAATGTTTGTTGTTGCATTTGATTTTAAAACGCTATTAAAAAGAGGTATGCCTCCAATCAAAACTAGATTAAACCCTTGTAAAACGATTGCGATTAAAACCAGAATTACAAGCAGTCTTTCTGATAGGAAATCAATTTCTTCAACGTCGCTTATGTTTATTTTGTATTTTACAAAAGTCACTCCAACCGTAAAAATCAGGCATGAAAATAGGATTGTTAAGATTACTTCCGAGTTTAAGGGATCTTCGAATCTATAGTTAAATGACCCGATATAGCCCATTGCTAAAAAAACTAGTATTGCGACTACAATAATCATCGGGTTAAAAAAGTCAATTTCTTTAAGATTCATCCTATCCTCATAGTTCATAGCTGGAAATAGCTAAATTCCCTCCAAAGTTAGGCATTGCAGCAACATGGGTGTGAACATAACTTGCCAGAGTGTTTTTCTCCATAAATCCGTCCTGATTGTTATAGGAACCTTTTCCTCTTAAAATGTTAAATGCCAAGTCATGTTTGATATTGCTTTTATCAACGATGACTTTTGAATAGTGGAATTCATGGCCATGGAATGATTCGCCTTTTTTAGAGATGATGTTATCTTTGGTAACTTCAGCTATTGTGTATTTCAATGCTTGAACCCTATCCGTTAGAATGGCCTTGTAAGGATATACATCTACCATTCTATCTTCATGGATGGAATTCATAAGGTACATCAAACCGCCACATTCGGCAAAGATAGGCCTATTTTCCAAG
>CAJGDA010000139.1 GCA_904501935.1 uncultured Methanobrevibacter sp.
ATGTTGTTTTCCATCTTTCATAAATGTAACAGATCTAAAGTGATCAACAGGACCGTCGAAATATCCAGCAGCCGCTGGTGAGTATTCAGTCCATGATTCTTCATTTCCTGAATATTCTTTTGGAGTTGATACATTTTTGAGTTTATCTGGATGTGCAGCAAATTCCTGTACTGTATATCCATTTACTGTCTTATTTGTTACATTTTCATATCCTGAATCTTTACCATTAGCTTTTATAGCAGAGAAGAATTGATTCTGAGATGCTTCATCTGAACCTATTATTGGTGTGAAGGTTATATTCATATCATCTCTTACTGCAACAAAATTTTTATCGTCAATGGTAAAGTTACCTGGTATTTTTACTTGTGAATCATCCCCTTGCAAAAATTGATCTCCTATTAAAAAGTCAAACAATCCTGCGCTTACAACACTTAAACAGCTGAACACTGCTAAAGCAATTATGGCAAAAACCAATATTTTTTTAATATCCATATTAATCCCCTTTGTTTTTTTAATAAAAAAGTTCACCTTTTTGGTAATGGATTATAGAATGTTTTAACAAATTCTAGAATCGTTTGTTAGAATATGCTTAAGAACCTAATAATCCTATAATGAATTGTCTATGAACATTTATATATAAATTTTACTCAAAGAGCCATATTTGATGAGCAATAATAAAAGATATTAAAGAATAAATACTCTTTTAGAAAATTAGCTAAATTTTGTAAAATGACAACTTAAAATTATAATTTTTTTAAAAAAAAATAGAATTAATCCTATTATTTTTAGGAAATAATGTTTTATTGACCGATTAATTTATTTTTTTAATGCATTAAATACATTAATTCTAAATTATGTAATAACTTTTTAATGTTAAATAGGATAAGATCATCTTCAGGCATATAATATTTTGTTTCTGTAGGTTTTTCAAGCAGTTTGAAACAAATATATGATATCAAAAAATGAGAAAAAAAAGTGGATTATTAAAATTAGTTATGGGAGAAAATCTCCCATAATGAAAAATTGAAAAGAAATACTTTAGATTTTAGAATGCTACTACTTCAACTTTATTGTTTTTATTGAAATCATTTAAAATTGAAATTAATTTAGCATTGTCTATGTTACTTGAATCTTTTGCCCAGGACACTACAACGAATTGTTCACCATCAACGTTTATAACTTCTGAAACACCATGGGTTGCATGTTCATAATCAGTGAAGTTTGCAGTATTATCTGAGTTTTTATCAACTTTCATATCATCATCTGGAGTAATGTATTCCCTACCATCATGATGAATTACATTGTCTAAAATATCATCGTTTACACGATCGTCATATACGTCATCATTTACATTTTTGAAAATTAACATTCCACTGTCTTTATTGTCATTAGAAAATACTGAGTAATACTCACTATTGTATACACCTTTGTATGTTTTGTCTACATCGAAATCATTTACAGTTGCTGCGCAAGCTCCACCAATTAGGAGTGCGGATACTAATAATGCAAAGAATATTTTACTTAAATTCATAATATCACCTCTATTTAATGAGTAATTAATGGATTATCACCAAATTACAAATAACTATATGAAACAAGCCCTATATAAAGTTTTTCGAATGTAAGCACTTACTTACACATAAAATAAGGAATTAAGATTTAATTAGCGTTTAAAAAATAATTAAAGCTATTTAATTCATTATTTGACTTAAATATGCATACATATTCATCATTGAAACTAGAATTAGCACACCATTAACTTTTATTAAAAATAACAATTTTATCAAATCATGACACAACAATTCACCCATATAAATTTTTAAATTATAGAAATTATCTCAAAGATTAATATGTAATTGGGTAAAAATAGTTATATATAAGAAATGGAGTTTTTACTATGAAAAAATTTTTAAACATAAACGATATTGAAATCTGCATAGACGATACTGAAGATGGTGAAAATACAGTATTGTTAATCCACGGATTGACCGGAAACAAATCAACAATGTACCCAATAAGAGACATGTTTAAAGATGAATACCGCGTAATTACTATTGATACAAGAGGGCATGGAGAATCAACACGCCCTGAACAATATACAATTGATGATCACGCAAATGATATACATGAAATCATTAAGGAATTGAACCTTGAGAAAGTGGATATTCTAGGCTATTCAATGGGTTCATATATCGCCCTTAGAGCTGCCGAAGTCAAATGCGATGACATAAACAATCTTATTCTGGTCTGTACCAAGCCAAACGGCAAAACTTCATCTGTTGCAAGACTTTTGAAAGAAGCAAATCTTGACATAACTCAGGTAACACAGGAAGAAATGATGGAAGTAATCTTGAAAGCCAGCGTTGCACCACAATCATTTGAAAAAATTGCCAGTGGGGAATTAAATATTGAAGGGTTATTGAAAGGTGATGAAGGTCAGGAATTAAATGAAGAAGAGAAGGCTGCAGAAGACGCATCACTTGCCAATTTCGACAATTCAAATGATTACGATAAGGTAACCTGTAACACATTGGTTATTGCTGCCGAATATGATGGAATCAACCCGCCAGAATTAGGTCGTGAAGTGGCTGATGGAATAAAAGATGCTAAATTTGAATTGATTGAAAATGCTGGTCATTTGGTAGTTGCAGAGCAGCCTGATGAATTTCAAAATATCATTAAAGACTTCTTAAATAATTAAAAAAAAGAAAAAATTTGAAAGAAAAGATTTTAGAATCTTTTCTTATTAAATCCTAAGCCAACAATTAGCAATGCTGTTGAACTACCTCAACTTTATAGAAGTTGAGGATTCTTACTTCACAGGCTGTATACTCTAATGAGTATAGGATTACCGTGCTATCCCCCTCGTCCCGAAGGTTCAGACAGATTCAATTAATATTGCTTTTATCGTTGAAAAAGTTTTAATTTAATTGTGTCATTGTCATTTATTATTTTTTTGTTTTCTTGTTACTTAAATTTCTTCAAAGAGCATTTGAAAAGCAATACCTTCCTTTTTGCAATCCCTCCATGACTTAAAGAAGTCATGGTATTCTTGCACGTTTAAAATAAAAAAAACTATTTAACGTTTTATTTTTTTGAAACAATAATAAAAAAAGTATACAATAGATTTTTTCGAAAAGGGGATAAAAATCCTCAATTAATAATTAATTTACCAAAAAACCTTAAAATTGCAATAACATAATATTTTAGATAAAATTTTGATAATCATCAAATGTTTAAAAATTAAAAATAAGAATTAAAATAAACCATCTTAATTTTAAAAAAAAGAAAAATAAATTTTAAGAATTACTAAAATTAGATGGATTTAAAGAAATATGCAATAAAAAAATCTACAATAGATAAACTCCAAATAGAATCATCAATAAAATGACATTTAAAATTGTGAAAACAATTAAATATCTAACCTTAAATTCATCACATTCACGAACAAGAATTTTATAAGAAATAAGATTAGCCATAGAAGCAATAAGAGTTCCAAAACCACCAATATTGATTCCTACGATGATAGCTTCATAATTACTGCTAAAACCACTGAGCAACATTGCAGCAGGGACATTAGAGATTACTTGAGATGCAATCACGCCCCAAAGAACTTCATTACCAACAATCCACTCAGCAAACAATGAATTGAAAAATGGAATGTTTTCCAAATTCCCAATCAAGACAAAAAGTGCAATGAACGTTAAAAGCAAATAGTAATCAACACCCATGACAATTCTTTTAAAGAAAT
>CAJGDA010000140.1 GCA_904501935.1 uncultured Methanobrevibacter sp.
GATCCATGCAGTATCTCCACAGTGGTAATATCCATCATGGATTTGCTGTCTGTACTTTTCATCATCGTTTACATAATCTTTAAATAATCCCGGATTAGGTCCGTCATTCATTTTGAAACAGAGTTCCCCTTCATCACCGATTTCCACTTTATTGTGGTCTTCATCCAATAATTCCAAATCAAATAATGGGGAAGGCTTACCGATGGAAGCAACTTTCGCATCCAGCCAAATGAATGTTCCAATGGATAATGTTGTTTCGGTTTGACCGAAACCTTCCTTAATTCTTAAACCTGAAATATCATGGAATCTTTCGGATACCTCCGGCGGAAGCGGTTCGCCTGCTGTTGTAACGTATTTTAAGTTTGAAAGGTCGTAACCTTCAATATTTTCTTTGATAATGAATCTGTAAATTGTAGGTGGCGCACAGAAAGTATCTACCTTATATTGAATGATTTTTTCTAGTAGCTTTAATCCGTTGAATCTGTCATAATCATAAATGAATATTCCAGTTCCTGCAATCCATTGCCCATATAGGTTTCCCCATACTGCTTTTCCCCAACCTGTATCTGCTGCGGTATGGTGGATTCCATCTTCAATAACGTTGTGCCAATATTTTGCAGTTGGAATATGTCCTAAAGAGTAAGTATGTTTATGTGAAACCATTTTTGGAAGTCCGCTGGTTCCTGAAGTAAAGTAAATTAGGAAAACTTCTTCTGCATAGGTTTTATCTTCGCCAGTCGGCCTTTCAAAGATTGGGCTTTCGTTCATGATGGCTTCATTGAAATTGATCCAACCGTCTCTGTCGGTTTCAATAGCTAATTTTTCTAACTCGATTCCTAATGATTTTTCAGCTTCCTCATAGTCTGGTAGCAATGTGTCTTCTTCTACGGACACCACCATTTTCACGTTTGCCTCTTTAATTCTAAAATCGATATCATGGAGTTTTAACATGTGTGTTCCAGGAATTGGAATTGCTCCGATTTTATGCAATGCAACCATACAGAACCAGAATTCATATCTGTTTTTAAGGGTTAGCATTACGCAATCGCCCTTTTTAATTCCTAAGCTTTTGAATAAATTTGCAGCTCTATTGGAATACTCCTTCATTTCTTTAAAAGTGAAAATATGTTCTTCATCATAATCATTTGTCCAGATTAAAGCTATTTTATCCGGGTCAATTTCTGCATATTTATCCACTACATCGAATCCAAAATTATAATCGTCATTATATGTTAGTTTAAAATTTTCATAAAAGTCTTCATAAGAGTCAAAGTCAACTCTTTCTACAAAATCTGCTATTACTGATGTCATTAAATTATCTCCTGTAAATATTATATGATTACTGCTAAGAATTTAGCGGGTTTATCGTTAAGCGCTACCATTGCGTGTCTGTGTGCTGAATCAAAGAAGATGCAATCTCCTTCGTTTAACACGATTTCATTATTGTGTATATAAATTTTTAAGGAACCTTCAAGGACATAGTTGAATTCCTGTCCGGGGTGTGAATTTAGTGAAGGCATCGGATTCTTTTTGGGATCCACAACAACAAGGAATGTTTCAGCTTTTTTATGAATGAATTTTGAACATAGGTTTTCATGAGTATATTCCTTGCTTCTGTCGACTGATATTCCCTTGTTTGCACGGGTAACATCAAAGATGCTCATTCTGCTTTCTTCACCTGTTAATAATAATCCTAAATCAACTTTAAAAATGTGTGCAAGTTCATATAAGAAGCTTGCTGGGATGTCTACTTCTCCGTTTTCGTATTGGATGTATGTTTCTTCTGTAATGTTTAGTTCAGATGCAATTTCATTAATTGTAATATCTGAAAGTTCTCTTAATTCTCTAATTCTGTTTCCGATTTCTTTGTTGTATTCATTCAAAATAAACACCTTATTTTTTTTAATTGATTTACTATATAATAATAAATATTATAACATATAGTAATTTTGATTTTGAAATTATATAAATGTTGTTAAAAATCGTGATAATTCATTATAAATCTGTTGAATTAAAAATTTTTGTTTGATTTCATTGACAATCCGAATTATTTTCCAGAACAGTATGAAATAAAAGGTGTTGTTTTTGATTTTAGTATTTTTTGCAAAGGAGTGTTACTTTTTATTCATTTGCTTGGCTTGTCTGTAAAATAGATATGCCAATATCGTTGCTGAGCCAAAGTGGATTATTTTTATGATTATCTGCTTTGGGGTTAATGAAACATTTGGCAAGTTCAGCAATCCATTTCCTAATGTCAAAAACATCAAAACAAGATAAAGAGCTATTACTAGAATTATGAAGTATAGGCATCCTTTTTTAGTTCTGATTTCAAACGGAAGAATCCTATTAGCAAAATGCGGCAAAACGATAATCATCTGAACCATCAAAGTTAAGGCTGAAATTGGCATCAGGGAATTGGTGAATTTCGTAATGTAGAAGAAACTGCATATGCCCACTGCTAAAGCAATCCACGGATAGACTGGAGGGTAACCCAAGACGATGTCATCTCCAACATAACAGCTTGAATCATTAAATGCCATTGTTCCAAAAAATGAGCTTAAAATCGGGATAATGAAAAATGAACAAAGTACAAATCCTAAATAATAGTTTAAGACATGGCAACAAACCAATATAACGTACATAAAAGCAAAAAGGTAAATGGATCCTATAATGGAAGTGTACTGATAAGTAGCGATACTCCTAATTTTTGAAAGAACACCATATTTTTCATTAATTCTCTCATAAAAAATCCAAGGAAAAAATATGCAGTACATGAAAACATAAAACATGGATAAAATCTCAAAAATAATCAAATCAGGATTATCTAAATACATGATGATAAAAAGAATTGTTGGAATGAATAATATTCCTTCAGTTACTAGAATTCTTTGCCAAACTTTTAAACCGCCACCAGGTTTATATAAAAAATCATTCCAATTCATAAGTTAAACCACCATACTTTGTAAAAAACCATACATGACATCTCCCAGAGCCCTTAGAGGATCGTTATCATCTGCATAATAATACAAAACATATCCTATAATAATTAATGATACACATAATGCAATAGGTAATGCTGCTGTAGAAGTTATAGCTCCTCCTACAACTATTAATACTATACTATTTAGTGCATATGGTGCAGCTACAGCAGCACCAGATATTGAAAATGAACCTCCTGCTTCTAATAATATTTTTTTATTAGTATCAGAAAGTTCTAAATATGAACTATAATTATTAGATATATTATTTAATGAGTAATTTTGGACATTATATGTTATGGTATCTATAAATAAATACGGGCATAAATTTGGAACTACATTAGAAATCGCACCTTTATATGTGAAATTTCCATATTTCGTCAAATCATACACCAAACCAGTATTCAAATCAAAAATAAAAGTATAATTCTCATTTCCAGCTAGTTGTATTGTTAATATTCCATCTGTGAAATTTAATGTGAAATTAGCACCGTTTAATATTTCTGAAAATATAAAACTTACAGAGGAATTACTTTCCCTACCAGATAAGTTCAATGCCTGTGACTCAATCTCACCAAACAATAATGAGGACAAAGCACGGCACAAATAAGTATTATTACTATTTTCTCCAGTGAAATTCAAAGCTAAAATAGGATCAACACTATGAACATAAGCATTATAGCTAGAATCAACACCACTCATAACCAC
>CAJGDA010000141.1 GCA_904501935.1 uncultured Methanobrevibacter sp.
GCCAATGAGCCGTTATCCACATCACTTGCACTTACAGTTGCAATTGCAAATAGAAAAATAGCGAGCATTATTATAATAATGTTTTTGCTGTATTTCAAAATATCCTTCTCCTATCATGATATGTATTTTTTAAGAATTTTGTTTTATTCTAAACAAACAACCTATAAGAATGTTTTTCTGGTTTAAAATATTCAATTCTTACTTAAAAATCTATCAATGAATATATAAATAGATAACTGATTTGAAGAATAAAGGACCTATAAACTGTAAAATCTCTGCGGGTGAAATAATTTCAAATTTATTAACTATATATTTTTTAACATGTGAAAAATATGAAAAATAAGTTAATTAATTTAATAAAAACTAAAATAAATTTATTGGTTGAATTTCAGGTTTGAATATAATAAAAGGTAAAAAAGAGGTTGTAGGTATTGATTGTACCTAGTCTCTTCTAATAATTGTGTAACCACCTAAAACAGCAGATACTACTAAAAAAGCTAAGAATGGGTTACCGGTAACTAATTTTTGTAATGTGTTTATAGGGGTAGTTGCGTTAACTGTTGTGTTGGTTACGTTGTGGGTAACATTGCCGGTAGCATTGTCTGTGATATTTCCTGTTGTGTTTCCAACAATATTGCCAGTTGTGTTAGTCACATTATCTACAACTTTTGTATCTGTGGTGTTGGTTACGGTTGCATTGACATCAATTACATCATTTACCTTAACGGCAGTGTTTCCATCTGTGTTAATAACATTTCCAGCACCGTTTGAAAGTACGCTGGCGTTATTTGCTGCACTTACTACTCCTGCAGTAACTATAAGTAAGAATATTGCTAAAATTGCGAGTACATTTTTGTTTAATTCCATGTTAATCTCTCCTTTGATTATTTTTGATAAATATTGAATTATGAATAATTATTTAGGCGCTGTCAAAGAGTAATTGTTTTTTTTTCACGTTTGGCTCTTTACAGTACAGTTAAATATATGAAAAAGGCAGTATATAAAGCTTTTCGAATGTAAGTACTTACTTGCATCTTTAAATGCTAAAAAATGAAATATAAAAGAGTTATTTTCAAAATTAAATCTTATTATGTAATTATTTGGCAAAATATTAGTTTTAAGCGTTAAAATTTCTTTTGCATAATCATGTATTGTAATAAATTTTTGATATTTGGCTATTCAAGTTTATCAAAAATCAATATAATTTTTCATTGTTTAAAATTCATGCTATTTAATTAAACAATACCTTTTCATTAATTGTTAGGACCATATTACAATATGTATATTCCTAAATTTTAGGCAATTGAATGGTTTTCATCAGTGTTCAATAAATTAACCATCTAATATATATACTATTTAAAAACATACATTAAATCATTAAAAATTATAAAGGTTTGATAATATGGTTAGATTTTCACATACTCTTGGTGATGGGCAGTCAAAAAACAGGGAAAAACCTTATGAACAGTTCAAGGACAATCCTTATTATATCCGTGAAGAAAAACAGCATCGCATAGTTCAGATGTCAGGAGATGACAGAATGTATTCTCAACCTCCAAAACAATTCTATCAACAAAAACCGATGTATTCTGAAGATAAATTCTACGGACAGCCCCAAAGAGAAGAACCAACTGACATTGTCTATGAAAAACCTATGATTGAAAGGGAATCCCTCAAACCAGATTTATCAAAACCAGAATTAAAATTCCCCGCTGATCAAAACATTCAATTCGGTGTCGAATACGCTCCAAATTCAAAACCTCCAGTCATTGGTAGTAACTACACTATCCGCTCAAACTCAATTATCTACAACGATGTAGTCATCGGAAATAATTTCAGAACAGGCCATAATGTCGTAATCAGAGAAAATACCAATATAGGTGATGACGTATTGATTGGAACCAATACAGTTATTGAAGGGGATGTGATTATTGGAAATGATGTCAGCATTCAGTCTAACGTATATATTCCAACCAATTCTGTAATTGAAGATAATGTATTTATCGGACCTTGTGCTTGTTTTACAAATGATAAGTATCCTGTAAGAATAAATTACGAACTTCAAGGACCTAAAGTCAGGCGTGGAGCTTCCATAGGGGGTAACACAACCTTCCTGTCCAACGTTGAAATTGGAGAAGGCGCCATTGTTGCTGCTGGGGCTATTGTAATACATTCCGTTCCACCATTCTATTTGGCTATCGGAACACCTGCACGCATCAAACCGCTTCCGGATCATTTGAAAGTTCCTAATAAATTTTAATCGTTAAGGGAGATTATTTTATGGCTCAATATAAATGTAAAATTTGTGGATATGTCCTAGATGAAGATGACTATGAAGAAGGCTTGAACATTCCGGCAGGAACTAATTTTAAAGATTTGCCAACTTCTTTCAAATGCCCGAAATGCCGCATGCCAAAGACAATGTTTGAAAAAATTTAAATAATTTTATATATTGCTAAAATGTAAAATAATATTAATTAAATTATCATAATTTAATACAACTTTAAGGAGATTGTTAAATATGGCAAAATTTAAATGCAAACTTTGTGGATACACAACCGAAGAATTTGAAGAGCTCCCAGAAGACTTTAAATGTCCTATGTGCGGTGCAACCGCTGACATGTTTGAAAAAGTAGAATAGGTGCTTTGAATGGCTTACGTTTGTAAAGTATGCGGATTCGTTTTAGAAGAAGACGAATTGCCAGAAGAATTTGTATGCCCAGTTTGTGGCGTACCTGCAGCAAACTTTGAAGAAGCGTAATCTTCTTCTTTTTAATTTTTTTCCAAAAATTGCTTATTTTTAAAATTAATATTGATTTTTCCAGAGTATTTTTCAAATATCTTTAAGATATCTCTGCCGTCTTTAGATACAATGTCATAGCTGACTTTATCTGAGTATTGCTTATCGATGACTTCCAGATTGTTGTTTCGAACTTCACTGTCGGCTGTTTTGATTTCTGAATATTCAAAAACAATTTCATAAACATCATACTCTTCGATTTCAAGTATCTCAGCTTCGCCAATGGCTTCCATGACAGATTTTGAATATGCCCTTACAAGCCCTCCGGCTCCAAGCTTGATTCCGCCAAAGTATCTTGTAACGACTGCAGTCACATTGTGAAGCTCGTTTTTCCTTAAGACGTTAATCATTGGCTTTCCCGCAGTTCCGCCAGGCTCGCCGTCATCATCAAAGCCCTCTCCGTCACTTACAATATATGCGGTACAGTTATGTGTTGCATCGGAGTATTGTTCATTTAGCTTTTGAATGATTTCCTTTGACTCTGCCTTTGTTTTTGTTGGAAACAGAGAACAGATGAACTGAGACTTTTTAATGTTTATTTCACTTTGTGTTGCTTTTTTAATGGTTTTCATTGTATCAATATCTTTTTATATTAGTGTTGACATATTATTGTTAGTCAATTTTATGAGGTGGTAACATTGTCAAGTAGGTCTGCTACAGTCTTAGCAATTTTCGTAGTGGCTATTATAGCCTTTTGTTTAGCATGCGTTTTCGCATCCATAACAGGTCCAATTTCAATTTTACCTAATGAGAGTGATAGTAACGTAAGTTCAGATAATCTTTCAAATGTTGCTGATTATACTGAAGATACTTACGATAATCAATATTATGATGATTATAGTCAATCCAGCAGTAGTGATTCATATTCCAGTTCTAATGTAGA
>CAJGDA010000142.1 GCA_904501935.1 uncultured Methanobrevibacter sp.
AAATTAAATTTACCTATATACTTAAGATTCTTAAGTAGAATTTTTATAGGTGATATTATGTCTGATAAACAAAAGACGATTGAAGCATTACAAGCTATTGTAACAGGATTGTCTGCAAATTCATTTCAACACAGAATCCAGTCCAAAATATTTGCAGGATTAGGATTTCAGGCATTAGGTGATAAATACACAACACATGCAACTGAAGAGATGGACTTCGTAGAACAGTTCATGGACCGCATACTTGACCTCGGCGGTGAAATCAAACAGGAAGCACAGGAAGCAAAACCGGTTTTCACAGACATCGTTGAATTCATTGAATATGATTATAATGTCTCTGTTGAAGGAATTGCATTCATAAATGAATTAATGGACTCCGGAATCTTTGATGCAACCACATATGATTTGATGAAGGTATATCTCAAGGATGAAGAGGAGGACATGTACTGGAGCGAACAGCAACTGGACTTATGTAAAATGATTGGAAAAGAAAACTACTTGACTCAATTATTAATCAATGGTCCAATTGGCGAATAATAATTTTAAGATGTGATATAATGGAAATTAAAGCTGTAAAAACTTTTGAAAAAGGATTCATGAAACAACCATTCGCTTTCGGTGGAGAAGATGGAATGGATGCATTTGATGAGGACATCAAATATCGTGCAAGCATTCAGAATTACTTAATCGACACTGGAGATGAAGTGATTCTTGTTGACACAGGTATTCCGGAGGAAATGCCTGAACAGGAATTTGATGAAAGTTTGATGATTTATAATGGTGTTAAGATATCTGATTATTTAACTGCATTTGAAAAATTAGGGAATGATGTTGATGATGTAACCAAAATCATTATCACCCATAAACATCCAGACCATTCAGGTGAAATTGGAAAATTCCCAAATGCAAAAATATACCTTTCAAAAACCGAAGCTGAAGCATTGGAATTAGAAGGAGACAATATTGTTCCTGTTGAATTCAATGATACTTACAAAAACTTCCCAAAAGCTGAAAAAATCGCAGATGGCGTTTACATAATTGAAGCTATAGGACACACATTAGGCAACAGCATAGTAATTGTTGAAAATGACGATTTGTACTATATGATTCATGGTGATATTACCTATACTGATGAAGCTTTATATGCAGATAAGCTATCTGTCGTTTTTGAGGATATTGAAAAGGCAAGAGAAACAATGGACAATATACGTGAATTCATTAATAGTAATCCAACAGTATATCTGTCAACACACACTCCATTAGGTCCTGAAAACCTTGAAAACAAATGTGTTATTGATTTGAAAAACCCTCCTGAAAGTATTTATCCAGAATAAATGCTTTTCATTTTCTTTTTTTTTAAACTAAAGAATGTTTGTTGAAATTTTTTGATTTTTCCCTATTGTTATTTCCTTAACATATATGGGTATTTACTACTATATTTAAAAAATAAAAAAAAGTTTGGAAAAACTCTAATAAAAATATTTAGTTTCCATCAGGTTCTCATTTATTTAGCTCATTTAACACTCCTTCATGAAATCTATTTTTAATTCTCACATTGTTTTTCATTAAACAGAACAATATTGATTCCCTATTTGGCTATAGCTAGTCTACCTAAAAAATAATTATTATATTTATAATATATATTACATTAAAACTAATATTTTATTATAAGATTATAAGTGATATAATGAGAGTTGTAATTATTGGTGCAGGTGCTGCAGGTTTGACCCTAGCTTCTAACATAAGAGAAAATGATGAGAAAACAGAAATAATAATATTCACACAAAGTGAAGACATTGCATATTCCCCATGTGCCATTCCATTGGTTTTGGGGGGTTGCATAGAGTCTTTTGATGATATAATAATGCATGATGCAGATTATTATTTGGATAAGAACATTCAAATTCATTTGTCTACCACTGTTACCGGTGTAGATTCTTCCAGTAAGAAAATTACTTTTGAAAAAGACTCAAACTCTGAAAGCATGACTTACGATAAATTAGTCATAGCTGCAGGATCCGAACTAATTGCTCCGGAATTTGAAATAGATGATATGGATAACATCTTTTCATTAACCAATATTAGTGATGGAAGGATTATCCAAGAATCAATTAAGGATAAAAAGGAAATTGTTTTCATCTCAAATCTTTCCATAGGTATTGAAAGTGCCTATGAATTGGCAAGAAAAGGATATGATGTAACATTCCTGGAACAATCATTTGGTATTTTACCGTTATTCTTGGATGGAGAAATCTCTCAAAAGTTGGTGGAATTAAATGAGGGCGTAGATTTTGAAACAAATGCTGATGTAACCAGCATAACTACTAATGGTTCTAAAAAGGAAATTCATTACAACGATAAAACTATATCTGCCGATGTGGTCATATTGCCGAGCAATAAAGTGCCGTCCACTTCTTTAGCAAAACAGGCAGGATGCGAGATTGGAGACTTTGGAGCAGTTGTAATAAACGAATATCTTGAAACAAGCGTTGAAGATATCTATGCTATCGGGGACTGTGTAGAGGTAAAAAGCCATATAACAGGTACGCCGACACTTTCACCTGCCGGCACTACTGCTGTTCGCCAGGCAATGGTTCTTGCAAATAACTTATTGGGCAATAAACTAACATTTGACCCGGTTGTTAACACTGTGGTTTCCAAAGTGGGAGACTATAATTATGCTTGTTCAGGAATAACAGAATCATTTGCAGAGATGATAGGTATGCCTGTAGTGTCTGTATGCATTGAAACATGCCAAAAAGCAAGGTATTATCCTCAAAACAATAAGCTATGTATTAAGATGATTTGTAAGGATGATGGAACTGTTGTGGGCTGTCAAATGTTATCCGATGGTGATCTTTCCTCTAGAATAGATGCATTGTCATTTATTATTACAGATAACATGAAATGTGAAGAGCTTATTCAAAAAGAATTTTCCTATACTCCATCATTAGCTATGGTTGTAAATCCTATTGTTCAAGCTGCATTGGCTATTAGGAAAAAAATGCAATAAATAAATTGGAAGATGACGATATTGAATCCAATATTGCCATTTTAAACAAGGTTTCGAAGAATATTGATTACACCCATATTGGGTTTGATCAATATTGTTATTATGATTAAGTGATGAATTTTAAATTATCTCTGAATTGAAATCTTCTGGAGTTTCGGGATCATTATAATCATTGAAAGGACTTTCACCCGTATCCAATTCTTTGATTTTTTCAATATCCTTTTTATTTAATTTAAAATCAAAAATATCAATATTTTTTTCCATTCTTTCTGTTTTAACAGATCTGCATGCAAATGGAATGTCTCTGTCTATCAGCCATCTCAATATTACCTGTGCAGTATTTTTTTCATATTTTTCTGCAATTTCCAATAGGATAGGATTTTCAAACAAATTATCCAATCCTTCAGAAAAAGGCCCCCAACTTTGATGGGCTACACCCAATTTATTCATGAATTCATTAGCTTCATACTGCTGGAAGTAAGGTGTTGTTTCAACCTGATTGACTTGAGGGACAATATCAAAATTCATGACCAAATCAATCAAACGGACGGAATCAAAATTCGAAACCCCGATAGACAACAATGTTCCTTCTTTTTGCAACTCCTGTAATG
>CAJGDA010000143.1 GCA_904501935.1 uncultured Methanobrevibacter sp.
AACACTATTGAGTTTAGGAATTGTCGGTATTGCAGTGAGTTTTGCTGCTAAAGACATCATCTCAAATTTATTTTCAGGGATAATCTTAATTATCGGAAAAAGTATTCAAGTTGGAGACACAATAGAAATAAATAACAAAAAAGGCATTGTTGAGCGAATAAGTCTTAGGTCAACAACGATTTTTGACGATAACGGAATTAGAATCATAATACCTAATTCAACACTGACAAATTCTCCTTATTTGCAATATAAATCTCCTGAAAGATTTAGAGTAGACATTGTAACTGGACTTGCCTTAAACATTGATATTGAAGAATTTAAAGATTATATTACTAAAAAGATTTTAGAATATGATGGAATTCTAGATGACCCAAAACCGAATGTTTATGCAAAGGAAATTACTTTTGAAGAAAGTAAAGTAAAAGTGTCATTTTGGGTGAAAGAGTTTAATAATAAAGACAAATATAAGTTAATTATAACAAATGACATAAGAAAATTTACACAAATGGGTGAAAAATATGAATAGTTCTATTCAAGAAGAAATTTTAAAATTGAAAGAGGAAAAAAATGCAATAATCCTTGCACACAATTACCAACCAAAAGAAGTACAAGAAATTGCAGATTTCCTTGGAGATTCCCTAGAATTATGTATAAAAGCTTCCGAAATAGATGACAAAGATTTAGTAATCTTTTGTGGTGTAGACTTTATGGCTGAAACCGCATTTATATTAAATCCTGACAAAAAGATTGTTATTCCAAATTTAGAAGCAGAATGTCCAATGGCGCATATGTTGCATGAAGATGTTCTATTAGAAGCCAAAAAAGAACACCCTGATGCGGGAGTTATCCTTTATGTAAACAGTGTTGCTGAGGCGAAACAACATGCAGATACATTATGTACTTCAGCAAATGCAGTTAAAGTCGCTGAAAGTTTACCTCATGATACAATCTTATTTGGACCTGACAAAAACTTAGGAACCCATGTTGCAGAAAAAATTGACAAAAAAATAATACCAGTTCCTAAAGATGGCCACTGTTACGTGCACAGGCTATTCCATGTTGAAGATGTTGAACTTAAAAGAGAGCAATATCCAAATGCAGAGATTATCTGCCACCCAGAATGTGATATTAAAGTTCAAAAAGCATGTGACGAGGTAATGTCAACCGGTGGAATGTTAAGGCACATTGCAGAAAGTGATAAAGAGGAATTTGTTATCGGAACTGAAATTGACATGATTACAAGAATCAATGCTGAAGTTCCTGGCAAAAAATTATATCCTTTACTTGAAGGAGCAATCTGCAAAACCATGAAATTACATACATTGGAAAAAATAAGAGATTCTCTTGCTAATGAAGCTCCAGAAGTTACATTGCCAAAAGATGTTGCAGATAAATCTAGAAAAGCAGTTAAACACATGCTTGATGTTTCAAAATGAAAGCTAGTTTAAACTAGCTTCAAACTCTTTTTATTTTTCAAATTGTCCTATGAATGAATGCAATTCAAAAATTAACTCTGAGTAGTCTTCATCATCATAATAGTTATATCTTTTTGGATGGAATACGAAAATTTTTGAATCTTCAATCAAATCTCCTAATGGAAGAACCTGTGTCTCAACATTATTGAGTAAATACCCCTCCATACCAATTATTAATGATTTAGCTTTGATATTTGATATTTTACCCTCTAAATTATATTTTAAAATACAATCATTACGGAATTTAAAATCATAAATGTCCATAGATAATGCATCATCAACATAATCTTCCAAAAACATGTCCAATTCATCAGAAGATGAATTTTCCAATAGATTCTTTGAAAAATAACCAACAAATATTAATCTGCTAATTGTTTCAACAGCCTTGGACAAGGAAGTCCCATAAATATCCGAATAATAATCATCGGATGTGTCAATTATGCCTTCAATACATTTTGCAATAATATAATTATATCCTGAAACCCTATAAGATCCATTTAAGACAATTAGGAATTCCATATCATCAGGATACTCACATCCCCAAGTAAAAGTTTCATAACCACCTACTCCTTCACCAATTATGCCAAAAATTTTTTTAATATTGTCAAATTTTTCCGTTAAAAATTGTTTCTTAAAGTTAATACGATCCTTAAAGGTATATTCCGGGAAATTATATCTTAAATCAGTTGTTGATGGAGAACATGATTCTGGATTTCCTAGGGAAAAGATGCCAATGAAAAAATAATCATCTCTAACTTCATTATTTTCAACTAATCCACGATATTCTGAGAAAAAAGAATATTGGCCTTGAAGTGTTGGAGAGTATACAATTGCATTAATTATATTTCCATCATCATCATATTTTGGAGTCCCGCTGATAAAATAGGATACGACAACATCTTCTAAAACCCTACCAGATTCAAATTCAAAAGATTCCATAATGAATTTGCCATATTCAACATTATAAATAATAATATCACAACCAATATGGTTAATAATCATTTTTTAATTCAATATATATTTTTTGATAAAAAAAAAATTACATATCTTCTAAAAAACTAGACAAAAAGACATTCATTTCTATTTCTTCACGAGCAATGAAATCATCTAATCTAATTTTTGCAGCATCGCTTTGAAAAGGATATAATTCTTCTTCAAAATAAATCTTAATTCTTAGAATATCTTCATCAACAGTTGTTTCTTCATCGAGATTTTCATTAAGGAAAACGAGTTGGTCTTTTGACAAACTTTCAACATGATATTCAATGAATTTAGAATCATTTTCATCTCCATAATTCATGATTTTAACAATCATTGAAATCCTCCAGGAACTCTTTTAGCCCATTGGAAATTTTTTCAATTTCATTAAAGCATAAATGACCCAAATTTGAATCGATAACTAACAATTGAGAATTCTTAATCATTTTAGACATTGGAATTGCATCTAAATTTGGTGGAAAATGAGGATCTTGATTGCATGCAACAATCAATGCTTTTGATGTAATCTTATCCAATTCATCTTCAACATCAAAATGCATGCATGATTCATTGCAATACTTCAAATCAAAAATATCTGTCTCAATGCTTTCATTTCCAAAGTTTTCAAATTCAGTGCTCAATTCAGTGTTGGACATGTCTCTCAGCGCTTCTTTAGAAAGTCCAAAATTAAATTCCGCCAAACTAGCAAGCCTTAATGTTCTAAGCAATGAATAAGTAATCTCACCTTTGTTATAATCAGGATCAGATTCTATAATCTCATTTACAAACTTGGAAAGGATGAAATCATGGCCGGCAACCTTATAGCTGCTTACACCACAAATAATAAAATCTGCAAAGTCAGGATATTCAATAGCTGATGTTAAACAAACAAAACCTCCCATAGAAATGCCAATCATTCCTAAAACATGCTCAATATTGAATTTTTCGGCTAAAAATTTCTTTTGAAAATTTACGACATCCTTAATGGAATATTTTGGAAATTTATTTTTCAAATCAGTTGTGGAAGGTGAGCAAGAACCTGGAGAACCTAAAGCGGATAAACAAATGAAGAAATATTTATTTTCATCAAAAACATCACCTCTGCCAACCAAGGGAGCAATTTTTTTCAATGAAGAGTAATTGCCTAAAGATCCATGGCAGTATATTA
>CAJGDA010000144.1 GCA_904501935.1 uncultured Methanobrevibacter sp.
GGCCACAAATAGGGCTATTGGAAAATATGGTGCAGAAGTCATTGATGATGGGGATACTATTTTGACCCATTGCAATGCAGGAGCACTTGCATGTGTTGATTATGGAACTGCACTTGGAGTAATTAGAGCAGCACGCGATGCCGGCAAAAACATCAATGTGATATGTGATGAAACTCGCCCACGTGGACAAGGTGCAAGCTTAAGCGTATGGGAAATGCAACAGGAAAACATTCCAGTCAAATTAATTCCGGATGTTGCATCAGGATTTTTAATGTCACAAGGCCAAATTGATAAAGTTGTGATAGGTGCTGATAGAATAGCAAAAGGCGGTGTTGTAAATAAAATTGGTTCATTCATGGTAGCGCTCGCCGCAAAACATCACAACATTCCATTTTATGTTGCAGCACCATATTCTACTTTTGATAATGAAATCAATATTTATGACACTGTTATTGAGGAAAGAGATGGTGATGAAGTAAGATATTACGGCGGTGCAAGGATTTGTCCTGAAGGAACCGAAGTCATAAATCCTGCATTTGATATAACTCCAAAAGAGTTAATTACAGGAATAATTACTGAAAAAGGAATTATTGATCCTATATAGGCAATAATTCTATTATTTTTTAAGTTGCATATAATCTAGCTATTTGATATTTAAGTTAAAACAAACCCTGAAAAGATTGAAAAAATCTTTCAGCATTATTGAATTTAAAATTAGTGTTTGATAATACATTATTCGAAGCTTAATTTAATTAGTGTTAACATAAATAATATAACAAGGAACAATTTGTGATATGATAAAGGGTTTCCACAAAATATTCAAAACCAGATAGATGATAAAAATGCATGAGATTGATGGAATCAGCATTTCAGATATTAATATGGATTCAGTATGTTTAAATTGCAGACACTGGCAAGCTAATGTCCAACTTTACGGTGCAGCTAAAGGTGTAATTTGCATGTTGACTAAAGAACATACGCAACCAACAGATACTTGTAGTCAATTTTCTCCAAACATGACTGCTGATGACTTGCAAAATCCAAATAGATATCACGAAAAATCTCAAAAAGTTACTGTTTTTAAAAGATTTAGATTTTAAAAATTTTGTGTTATTATTTGATGATAATTTCAAAATTCATTAACATTAAGCATGATTATATAAAACTTACTTTTGAAATCATTTTCACCCATATTTCAGTTTAAAATCGGTTTGATTTTAGAATGGATGTTTGATAGGGTATTATTCAAAACATTTCAAATAATGAGTTATTAAAATAAGTTTTTAAAGAAAAATCGCATGATTGAATCATTTTGTATTTTTGAGTTCATTTGCAGAAAAAGAAAAAATTTCAGTAGATGCAATTGCATCTACCTTATATTTCAAATAATTGCTTATTGTTTAAATTTAATCAATGACCAACGTAATGTCCTGCATCGTCAAATCCTGGTTCATCTAAGTTAACATATCCATTATCCTGCAGGTGGTAGTTTACAGAACCATATTTGTTATACATGTATCTATCTACTTCTGCTTGGCTGTACATCGGAGTTCCATCTGATTTATAAGCATAAGCGGAAGGTCCGGATGAAGATGAGGAAGATGTTTCTTGCTGTTCTTCTTCTTCTTTTTCTTTAATGGTTATTTTTTTAGTATCATTGCATCCGTTATACTTATCATTTCCACCATAAGTAACCGTTATATCATATTTTCCAGGACTTTTGTCTAATTTTAAGTTTCCAACACCATTTGCATCGGTAACTACTGAATGATAATCTGTTGATTGATTTTCATCTGTTATTGTTATATTCACGTTTTGATTTGATATCGCACCACCATTGGCATCAGTTAACTTGATTTTAAGGGAATCTCCTTCCTTTAAACTGGATGCGCTGGTGATCTTTAAATCTGCATTTTCTTTATTGAAATTTGGCATCATCATTGCAGCCATTCCGGCACAAAGAATGGCAATAATTACAATTAATGCAATAATTATTATTTTGTCGTTTTCCATGTAATCACCTCAAATATAATAATAATGTGTTTATCATATGTTATAATTATTCCTATATGAATCTAAACCCATCCAAGAAAATACAATATGATATACTTTTATTTAACTGCTAAATATTATTCAGAACATAGTTTATCTTATTTTCAAATAAGTTAAAAAATAGCTAATTATGTTTTGCATTTTTAATCAACAGGTGTTGGTTAAATAATAGTGCCAGTGGTGCCGGTGAGTTTATTCTATTTCCCTAGAATTACATATAAATTGATGTAGTCATAATTTCAGACATCAAAAATCATAATTTTAGATTATCAATTGCATTAATAAGTTCTAACATGTGTTTATCTTTAATTCCTTGTGAAATAAAACTGTTTTCTTCAAAATAAAATGAGGGAATGCCATGTTCATTTAAAGGAATTGTTAAATATGGTCCGCTAGTTGTTTGATAAGGGTTATAATAAGAAATATTTTCCGTGTTTTGTGAAACGTTTCTTCCGTAACTTTCACCTGAACCGCCATCTACCGGGCTGAATACAAATGTGTCAAGCGGATATGCTCCCCCATGTGCATGGATATCAATAGCCAGCTCATAACTTCCATTAGCAATTTTTGGATATACATATTTATATGCCAGATTCTGTCCGGTATCCCTTCCCGGATTATCATCAGGCAACAACTCCCCGTAACTGCTGAAGTCTTCAGTTACATTAATGACATAGATGTCATAGCAATATTTCAGATTTGATGAAGTTGGCAGTAATTTAAGTAATGTCTTGTGAGTATCATTTTCAAGGGGATGAACGCCAACCACATAAGCTATTTTTTTGGAATTCGGATTTCCAATATTTTTGATTACTTCAACAGTCCCCAAATCCTTAGCTGAATTATTTGCAATGATTTCATGGGTGGGTCCAGAGGAATTATTAGTTTCATAAGGATTTGCCATCTGATAAATGCTAACAAATGCATAACCTGAAATTATGATTGCAATTAGTAAGATTAAAAGATGTCTTTTTTTAAACATTGATTAAATATTTAATTTTCTAAATTAATAAACTTGGCAATTTGACCGGTAATGTATTTTATGATTAATTAAATGGGATGTGTGTTGAATATTGGAATAGTATGCTGCAACTTGAAATATAAAAACAATAAGAAACAAATTAGTATTTAAGTTTCGCAAAATAATCATTTTAAGAAATAATTAAAACTTCTCTGGAGATTAATTTCATGAAAATAATAATTTATGGTTCTCAATATGGAACAACAAGACAGTATGCTCAAGAATTATCTAAAAGGACTGGTATTGAAGCCGAAGAATATAGTGATATTAAGGATATAAACCAGTACGACACAATAATATATCTTGGTGCACTATATGCAGGCAGCGTCATGGGCATGAAAAAGACATTAAATAAGATTTCAAATTTCAATAATAAGAAAATCATTATTGCTACAGTAGGATTGGCAGACCCAAATGATAAGCAGAATACGGACAATATAAGGGATGGAATAAAAAGGCAACTCTCAGAAGATGTTTACAATTGTGCATCTATTCATTTCTTAAGGGGAGGAA
>CAJGDA010000145.1 GCA_904501935.1 uncultured Methanobrevibacter sp.
AATATGACATCAGGCCCATAAGCCAATATACGGGCTAAAGCCACCCTTTGCTGCTGACCACCTGACAATTGTCTGGGATATCTTTTTTCAAGACCTTCCAAATGAAAACGCTTGATCATTTCAGATACTGTTTTTTCATCACCTTTAGAAACACCAATAGCAATATTCTCTTCAACAGTCATATTGGGAAATAGTGCATAATTCTGAAATAGGTAACCTACATTTCTTTTTTGAGGTTTCAGATTGATTTTTTTATTGGAATCAAAATAAGTTCTTTCTTCATCAACCGTTAAACTTATAACACCTTCATCTGGAGTCACGATGCCTGCAATAGATTTTAATGTCATGCTCTTACCACAGCCTGAAGGACCAAGAATACCCAAACATCCTTTTTTCAATTCAAAATCAACAACCAAGTCAAATTCCTTAAGTTCCTTTTGGATACTCACTTTTAACGATTTACCACTCATAACTAATCAATCTCTCGCAACATATGAAAAAATATTTACATTATCGTCATAATTTCATCATTTCCATTGTTTTTCCTTACGTATAGAAACATAATCCATAATGAAAATGGCTATAAATGATATGACAACAATGAATACAACATAATTAAAAGCCTCTCCCATATTTCCAGCAGCCACTTCAGAATAGACCGCCATAGGGAGGGTTCTGGTTTGCCCTGCAATATTACCTGCAAGCATAGCTGTAGCACCGAACTCGCCTAAACCCCGAGCATACGCAAGGATCCCACCGCTGATAATTCCAGGCAATGCATTAGCAAATAAAATTTTCCAAAAAATATTCCACTCGGACATTCCTAATGTCCGACCTGCATCCAATAAGTTAGAGTCAACTTGTTCGAATGCGCCTCTAGCAGAACGATACATTAAAGGAAAAGACATGACTACTGCTGCAATAACTGTTGCAGGCCATGAAAAAGCAATCTTTACAGCAAAAAATTCTATAAAAAAACTACCGATCGGTCCTCTAACACCAAAAATATACAATAAAAAGAACCCGACTACAGTAGGGGGCAATACAATAGGCAATGTAAAAATACCATCAAGTACGATTTTTATTGTATCATTTTTAATCTTAATAATACCCCAAGCAACAATCAACCCAACGAAAAATGTTACAAGAATTGATAAACTTGCAGTTTTCATTGAGATGAAAATTGGGGACCAATCCGTAGCCATGTCTTTTTCACCTTTAATATATTTCTACTTTAATATTATATAACTTTTCACATGAATACTAAATTTATTCATGGATGGTGAATCCATATTTTACAAATACATCCTTAGCTTCTTGAGATTGTAAAAATTCAAGGAATACTTTTGCAGCATCTGCATCAGTTGAATTTTTGACTATAGCTACAGGATAAATTACTGGAGTTTTTAAAGCATCATCAGGAGCTTCACAAACTACTTTAACGTCATCAGTAGATTTAGCATCAGTTGCATATACAATACCACATTCAGCAGACCCTTGAGCTACTTGGTTTAATACAGCAGTTACGTCAGTACCTAAAGATAATTTGGATTCGGTATCATTCCAAATACCAAGGTTTGTTAATACTTCTTTTGCATATTGACCTGCAGGCACTGATTCAGGATCCCCAATTGCAATGTTACCGCTGACATTTTTCAAATCATCGAATGATGATATATTAGCACTTGAGTTGGCAGGTACGATTAAAACAACTTTGTTTTCCAAAAATTGGAGATTAGTGTCATTGTCAACTAAACCTTTTTTAGCTAAAGCATTCATCTGTTTGTTAGCAGCAGACATGAAAACATCCGCTTCTAAACCGTTTTCAATTTGAGTTTGTAAATCCCCACTTGAAGCGTAAGTTGGAGTGACTTTTACGCCAGGATATTTTTCTTCAAACATAGGGATTAAATCTTTATCAAAAGCATTTTTTAAACTAGCTGCTGCAGCCAAATTAATTTCTGTTCCATTTAAGTCAGATTGATTTCCTCCAAGGAAGTCGAACATTCCAGCGGAACATGACCCTACAGCAACAACTGCTACTAAAGCCAAAACAGCAATAAATATAATTTTCTTTGAGTCCATAGTTTTTTTCCTCCTTTTTAAATAACACTATCAGATATCAAATACATAATTATGGATAGTAAAAAGTCAATACTGAAAACCTATTCTCACCCAATCAGGTATAATGGCTGTTCAGTATTAATCTGCATTTACAATGACTATAAAATTATAAAAATCAAGAATATCATTACAAAATGAAAAAAAATATTTTATTCAATTTTATAATATTTCCCTCTTTCGATTTCTATCTCCAATTATGATTTAATTACCATGATTAGTAATTATAATTTTAACAACAGTGATATATATATTTTATCATATCGAAGTTGAACTTATTTGAAAAATTAGAATAATTTAAATATTTTTGCATTTTTATGTTAATATAACTTTATTTAAGGATATATATTATAAAAAAAGCACTATTTAACTTTCATTGCATTTTATATAACTTGAAAACATTTTTTAAAAGATATTTACAATATAAAAAAATATTACAATCAAAGAAATTTTTTATTGAACTTTTTATTAACTATGGTAAAACTATTTTAATTAAAAAAAATAAAAATAATATTGTTCTTATAATCTGGGAACAAATTAATTTAAATGGGGTGAAAAATTATGGTAAACGAAGTAACTAAAATGATTATGGAAACCGTTTTAGCATTGATTACAACTGCATTCGCATTTGTAGCTGGTGAAGCATGGAACAGTGCAATCCAAAAATTGATTGAATCCTTTGTAGGTACTGGAGATGCTGTCCCTAGTTTATTAACTTATGCTATCATTGTTACTATAATCGCAGTAATAGTTACCGTACTCATTGCTAGAGTAGCAGGTAAAATGGGCGTAGAAACTGAATAAATAAAATAAAAGGAATTATATATTCCTTTTTTAACTTCTTTTTTTTAATTAAACTTTTCAAAAAACAATTCCAGCAATTTCATAGGCTATTTCAAAGGATATGAAGCAAATAAATATCCAAAAACTAAATACACCATAAATAGCTAAAAGCAAAATCACGATTTTCATCACAAAGCGATATTCAAAAAATAGGTTTAAAAACCTGTTATCTGTAAATTTTGACACCAATTCATGACCTACTTCATCACTGAAAGCGGCTAAAATACAGATTAATAAGATTACCCAATTTAAATCAGGAATTCCACAAACCAGACAGATAACTAAAAATACTATTAGAGTAATTATATGATGCGGTCCATCAATCTTAAGGGCAATCAAATTTCCAATCAAGATTGAAATAAAGATATATGCAGCTTCAGTGCTGTAAACAGTTGCTACAGCAGATGTAATTGCACATAAAACTCCGAAAATGCTTGCAAATTTTAAATCATTGTTAACATCAAATAAATCATCTGAATATTTCATGAAAAATCCAGACAGTATGAATAAAATTGCTAAAATAATGTAACTCATCTAATCACTGTCAATTTTATCAAGAGCAGCAGCATAAATCAATGGGAAAATAACTGTGACATCACCAACAAC
>CAJGDA010000146.1 GCA_904501935.1 uncultured Methanobrevibacter sp.
AAACTCCTGTTGTGATATCCAAAAATGCTTTTTCAAACTTTTCGGGCGAACTTTCAAGTCTTGTAAAGTTTATTTTTCATTGATTTATGCAGTCATTTTTGCATTTGTTGGTCGGGTGGGTTTTTGAAAAGGGGAACTTTGATTCATTATGGTTTCATATGTTCCGGCAGGTTTACCTGTGAACTTTTGTTGTGATGGACATAGTCTCAAAGATCATATTTTGCCGGATCGGTTTGAACATTCATCTTTTCTAAAACTAATAAAATAATATATAATTAAACAGTTTTGATTTCATAAATGAAAAATATTTTTTACATTAAAATCAAAATTTTTTTCACAAAATTTTTTTTCATTGTAATGCCATGAAATTTAAATAATCCTTATCTATGCAGTTCAATCGAATATATTTCTATAAAATAATAGTAATTCTTAAAAATACATGTAATTTAAAGCTAAAACTTAAAATAAAGTAATAAAAATTATATATTGCTTTTATTTTTAAGGCTGTATCTTTTTTTATTATTTTTTTGTTTAATAAGTTTTAGATTAAAGAATTGCAATTCCTTTGATATTTTTTTTAATATTCAAGTTTTAATCTTTTTTTAAATCTTTAATAACAGTGTTATTACCATTATTGACTCAATAAAATCAGAAAACAACTTATAAAATTATATATTTGAAAGTAAAATTATTTATTTTTTCTTTATTTGTTCAATAATTTTTATTAATTTATAGTTTTTGTTTTTATTTTAATCTATTCAAACAAAAATAAAATAGTAAAGTTTATATTTACCAATTTTCTAACCTATAATTGCATATATGTTTGGGTTATAGAAAATATAATCAGGGCATGTGTGTTAATGAAAATTTTATTAGAAAATAGTATTAAATATTTTGAAAAATTAAATGAAAGTAACTCCATCTATTTAACTGTTTAATGGTCCAAAAAATGGTTAAATATATGGCGTGGAATTTTATATTCCAATGATAATAATTTAAATAACTATTTTCTATATTGCACTATATAGAAATGATTAAATCATCTAATGATTGATCATGGTGGTTATCTTAAATCACTTTTGGTTTATGTTTGGCTGTTAATAGTTATTTAATATTATTATTCATTAACACTATTTTTTTTGTAAATAATATTTTTTGTAGCTTTCAATAATATTCTAATACTGATGACTAAAAATTTAGATTTTATATAATTAAATGATTTTTAATTTCTGTCTTTCATCTCATCTTATTGTCTAATATATAATATATATAAATAATATATTTATAAAAATCCTCTAATTTTTTTATTTAATTTTCATATTTAATGTTATATATATAATAGTAAATTATATTAATATTAAAAAATTAATGTCTTAATTGGTACAACCGTACCCTTTCATTAAAATTTTTTCATATCTAATTTTCTATTTAAAATATTTTTCATTATAAAAAAGTTGAACAAAATATAAAAATTTGTTTAAAGAGGGAGATAATTATTATGCGTTATAAGCGATATTTATTTTTCACTTTGATACTATTTTTAATGATATTTTCAATTTCATTTGTAAGTGCAAATGAAAGCTTAACACATGATAAAAACACGAGCGAACTTACAACATTGTCTATCTCGGATGGAGATTCGATTGATAAAAACTTAAATGATATAAAGTTGATTTCGATTGATGAATCATCATCTACTTCGGACCAGGCGGATGATGCGCGGGATGAACAAGAAATTGGAAGTACGATTTGTTTGACTGATGAAGCTCAATTATTGCGAGCAAGTAATGATGAGCCTGTGCTGGGCGCTACTGTCCCTAACTATATTACAGACACTGGTCAGCTTATTAATTGGATTAAGCAACAGAGTGATGTTAATATCTTTTTAGGTAATAGGACTTATTACGGTTCAGAACATCAGGGTAGTTTTAGTGGAGTTAGCAACAAGCATATCTATGGTGGATATGCAATTGGCGATGGATTGACTTCATATTTCGATATTAATGGTGTCGTATTCCACTCCTCTAGCGGTAGTTGTGATAATTTAGTATTTGATGGAATTATAGCTAAGGATCGTTTAGCATGGTTTTCAGGTAGCGGCGCATCTTTAACAAATTCTGTTTTTAATAATTGTGAAAGTCGTGCTCAATTTATATGGTTAGGTGGTATGTTTGCTACCAACCAATTCGTGGTTAGAAATGTTAATTTTACAAATTGTCGCCAAACATATGGTATAGATGATCCTGATGGTGAATATTGGGATGGACATGGACAATTTGGAGCTGCATCTGGAATTTTAATGGAGAATTGTAACTTTATCAATATTACTTCCGGTCACCACGGTGGTGCTTTATGTATTGCCGATGAATCAGAATGGGGTTCCCATACTAACGGATGGAATGCACATGCTATCCAATCAAACATAAGGAATACAAATTTTATTAATGTGACCTCTCGTTGGTTTGCTGTTTATATTCACGGTAGTTTTAGAACTTCTCAGTATTTCACTAATCAGCCTCAAACAATTGAAAATTGTAAGTTTATCAATTGTAACGGAACTGGTGAATATTCTGGTGGTATAGGAATAAGTCATAATGATGTTCAAGTTATAAATTCTGATTTCATTAACTGTGAGGGCGGTCAAGGTTCTGCAATCATGGTTGGTGGAATTGACAAGGACCATGATGGGTTCAACGGTGATAACCTTCATGCGAATAATGTGCTTATTGAAAATTGTAATTTTATAAACAATACTGCTACAGTAGGCAGACTTGATACCCACACTAATGGATATTATGATCCTGAAGGTTCAGATGCGGGTAGAATAAAGCATGACCCTAAAAATTATACCGCTTCAGGAAATGCAGGTGCAGTTTATGTATGGGGTAATGATACCCAAATTAAAAACTGTATTTTCGATGGAAACACTGCAGAAAGCGGTTGTGGTGCTGCTGTTTACATTGAAGGTCAAAGAACCCTTATTCAAGATTCAGAATTTTACAATCATGAAAGTATAAACGGTACTGTTTACATCGAAGGTAACAATGCTCGGATTATTCGTTCCACTTTCGAAGACAACGAAGCTGAAAACGGTGCTGGTGTTTACATTTTAGGTGATAACTCCCAAATTACCAATTCTGATTTTGACAGTAACATTGTAACCAATCAAGGTGGAGCAGTTTATGTTGAAGGAAGCGGAACATCTTTTACTTCAAACAATTTCACAAACAATGAGGCTGTGCCTAACAGTACCAATGGAACTGACGGTCTTGGTGGAGCAATCTATGTGAAAGGTGATAATACCAAAACAGTTTCAAATGAATTTTCATCTAACAAGGCTCGTAACGGATCTGCAATCTACACTGACGGTAATAACTTCATTTTAACTAATGATGTATTCTATGAAAATCAGGCATGGAGTTACCTTTTAATTGTCACTCCAAGACCTGAAGATAGTTACTATGATACTAGTGATGTTAACATTACTGTTTGCCATGTTGGTGGAGACAATATCATTAACGCAATTCACAATACTGCAACTGCTGATCAAATTACATTCAATAATGTGA
>CAJGDA010000147.1 GCA_904501935.1 uncultured Methanobrevibacter sp.
TAAATCATCTGAATATTTCATGAAAAATCCAGACAGTATGAATAAAATTGCTAAAATAATGTAACTCATCTAATCACTGTCAATTTTATCAAGAGCAGCAGCATAAATCAATGGGAAAATAACTGTGACATCACCAACAACGCTAGCAAGGCTAGATCCACATCTTGCCTTTGCCCAGGATTTGGCTTCTTCCAATGGAGCTCCTCCTAAACTGCCTGCTTCAGGCCTGTCCATTGTAATCTGAATGGCGGCGTCAAGGCCCCCTTTAATGACATTGGCCGCTAAAGTGTAGTGTTTAGTAAGCCCTCCACCTAAAAGTATTGCGCCTACCTTTTCTGATTCAAATACAATATCTGACAAGTAAGGCATATCACCAACAGCGCTTATAGTAAAATCATGGTCTTGGGTAAAAATCCATAACTGAAGGCCCATCATCGAATCGATGAGTCCCGGTGCAAATATGGGCACATCATTTCTTGCGGCAGCAGCTACAAATGAATTTTCATCTTCCACCAAAAGCCCGATTTCATAAAGCAATTCCTGAATTGAAACCACTTTCTTTTCAGAAGCAATTTTTTCAAAAATTCTAATTATCTCAGTTTCAAAAATTGAAAAATCATCAGAACCGACATTAATGTCTGCAATACGACCTATTCCCTCTTCGTTCAATTCCTCATCATCTTTTCCTTCATGTCGATAATGGGAACCTCCAAAGGCTTCAACAAGGTCATGAGTAATGTTGGCACCACTGGACACAATCAAATTCACATGTCCTTCCATAATCATTTTAGTGATGATATTTCTCATACCTCCTGGGATTAAAGGGCCACCTAAGCTCATGAAGACACTCATGTCTTCATCCTGTATCATATCCGCTAAAATATCGCATGCACGCGCAACCCTACCTGCACCTAAAACACCTGATTCATCAAATTGACTGATTAAATCAGATATCTTCATATTGCTTTCTACATTAATCTGGTTAACTTTCATTGAATCACATAAATAAATTAGTTTGTAATAATTGGGAATTGGTCTAAATTAGTAATAGTGTTAATTAAATCTGTTCTTGTAACAATACCTAGCAAATTATTGTCATTGTCAGCTACAATTAATCTTGAAATTGATTTTTTAAGCATCACTTCTATTGCATTAGCTATCTTTAAATCTTCATTAACAATAACAACATTCAATGACATTAATTCTCCAACGGTTAGTTTTTCTCTATCATCGGCTATTGCACGAACAAGATCAGTTAATGTAAATACTCCAACTACTTTTCCGTCTTTTATAACTGGCGCTCCATCAATATCATTATCAGCTAATTTTTTACAGGCTTCCTTAACGGAACAGTCTACTGCAAATGAAATCACATCTCTGCTTGCAATATCGCCTACGGTCTGCTTTGGAATGCTTCTAATGGTTTTTGTATCCAATAAAAGAATATTGTCCATGTCATCACGACCGACAATTGTTCCCATAATTCCTAAATTGTTTACGGGAGTTGGTCCTATGCTTACAGTATCGCCTAAGTTCAAGTCTTTAATGCTTCCCAAAACCTTTATAGCCGCTTCACATTCACTAGGCTGAGGAATACTTGTAAATTCGATTCTTGCAACAGAAATATCCTCCATTCTTTTTCCATTCTTATAAATCGGCACTTTGGAGTCATCATCAGAAACTGAAATGTTTAAAGAGTGATAAGCTTCAATTGTTGGCTTATATCCACCCCTAGGCCCAGGTACGCCCTTTACAAGACCTAAACTTCTTAATGATTGCATCTGGTTACGAATTGTTCCGGGATTTCTTCCCATAACCTCAGCAATGTCTTCACCTTTAATTGATTTGCCATCGGATGATTGATATAAATTAATTAAAGTTTGTAAAATTTCCTTTTGAACAGATGTTAACATGTTTTAACCCCATCTACTAATCTAATATATTAATTTATGTAAGGTATACCTTATAAATATTAATGATTTATCATGATGGTTTTTTTCTGATTTTAAACAATGTTTAGAAAAAAAGAAAAAGTGAAGAAATGATTATTCAATCAATTGCTTCAAATCATTTCTGATAATTGAAGTTGCGTCAAATCCCTTAATCGCATCAACCATTTCAGGGAACTTTGCTTTTGGGATTAGGACATTTATCTGTGAGAAGTCAGATCCCGGAGTGATTGTTGGCTCATCGGCGCAAAGCTTATTGTCAATCAGATAAGCGGAAACATCTTCAATTTTGGAATTTGCAATGTTGAACTTAACGTCAAAATATTTTTTGGCAGTGATTGCTCCAAGTAGCTGTTCATAGATCATTTGAGCCTTGTCAAGCTTTTCGCCTGTGCAACTGACTCCGGCATAAAGGCCTGCTGATGAATGCAATATTGTCTCAATTTCCTTTAAGCCTGCCTTTTTTAGGCTGCTGCCGGTTTGGGTATTGTCGACAATCAAATCGGCTCCTTTGGCAATGTAAACCTCGGTAGCACCGTCGGAGTTGATTACCTGCACCATCTCATTGTCGCCGTCGGTCAAACCTCTGACCTGGACAAACGGCACCGAATCACCGTAAATTTCCTTATATGCATCATTTTCCATTATGAATTTTCTGGTTAGATTAGGATATTCTGTAAAGCATAAAATCGGTTTTTTTCTGTCCTTATTTGCTCTGAACAAGTCTGATAAGCTATCATACGGAGAATCTTTAGGAACCGCCACAATCAAACGGGTCTTTCCATAATCTAGATCCCCTATTTTGATAGTGTTAGTATCCCTTAAAACTGATTCCTCCTTAATCCAGTCTTCACCGACAATAGCTATGTCGATTATTCCCCTGTTCAATTCAACAGGAGTGGATTGGGGGCGTGTGAGAAATGCAATAATGTCATCATCATTTAAAATTTCAATTTCATAAGCCTCATCGCCAGGTTCGTAACCTTTCACTTCATAACCTGCATCAACAAACAATTGATGAGTATTTCCTCTTTTTACATTATTCAAACTTCCCTTCGGAAGTCCTAAAATTATCTTTTCATTCATATTAATACCTAGAATAGACTTATTATTTTTAAAATATTTAACTGTTATTGATTCTACTTACTCTTTTTATTCATCTTCTTGGCTTGCCTGTAGAATAGATATGCTAATATCATTGCTGATCCAAAATGAATTATTTTTCTGATTATCTGTTCTGGAGTTAATGAAACATTCGGCAAGTTCAGCAATCCATTGCCCAATGCCAGATACATCAAAACAAGATAGAAAACTATTATTAGGATTATGAAGTATAAGCATCCTTTTTTAGTTCTGATTTCAAATGGAAATATCTTATTTGCAATATGTGGCAAAACAACAATCAACTGAACTATGAAAGTTAATGCTGAAATGGCCATCAGTGCATTAGTGAATTTCATGATATAAAAGAAACTGCATATCCCCACCACTAAAGCAATCCACGGATAGACTGGAGGGTAACCCAAGACGATGTCATCTCCAACATAACAGCTTGAATCATTAAATGCCCTTGTTCCAAAAAATGA
>CAJGDA010000148.1 GCA_904501935.1 uncultured Methanobrevibacter sp.
CCACGTGGTTTTGAATAATGTAGTCAACTTTGACTTCTCTTCCTTCTTGAGCGAAAGCATCATCGATACGTGCCATCATCTCTTTGGTTTTTCCAGGATAAGCATTGTCGATAATTGCTACTTCATCTTCACCAAATACAAGGTATGCATTGTAAGTGGTACCGTCTAATGTGTAACCGTGGTAGGTTCTCAAATCCCAATCGAGTACACCGACCCAGTATACTCCATCAGCTATTTTTTGTGCATTAGCTTTCATTTTTAATCTCCAATTTTTTTATTAATTCATAATAATTCTATGAATTAATGTTATTTTATACTAAATTTTATTTATAGTTTTGTTTTATACGAATTGTTCGTCTTTTTGGGGAATATGGTTGTAAAAATATTATTTCTTTAAAAGTTGAGGATATCGCGGGGGTAAAATTTTTATATGGTAGTGTACAAATATATGAACAGTCATTTATAAAGTTGTATACAAATATCAGAACACAAAGGATGTAAAAATTAAGGTTAAAAAATGTTGGATAGAAACGAATTAATATTAAATTATGTTAATGATGAACTGGAATCTGTTCCAAGCACTATAAATTCAAAATTGACCAATCACGGAATCAAACTAAATTCCAGATTGGAATTAAATGAAATTAAAAAACAGATCGATAATTTTATTGAGGATAAATATTCTAATAGATTTATTGTCATACCTGGCCTTCGAGGGGTTGGAAAAACAACAATATTATATCAAACATACGAATACCTATTCAAAGAGAAAAACATTCCATTAAATAACATATTATACATATCTTGTGATGAATTAAATGACATAACGGAATGCAGCATAAGAGAATTAGTCGAAATCTATTTAAAAAATAAATTCAACAAAAATATACGCACACTTAATGAAAAAGTATTTCTTTTGATTGATGAAGCTCAATACGATAAAAATTGGGCAGTATCCAATAAAATAATCTTTGACAAATCTGATAACATATTCATGATAATAACTGGTTCATCTGCAATACACTTACAATATAATGCTGATGCTGCAAGAAGACTTAAAAGAAGGGTATTGACTCCACTGAACTATAACCAACATCTAAACTTGAAACACAATCAATCATTTAATAATCTCTCTGACAGTCTATGTGAGTTAATTTTCACAGGCAATCCTGAAAAGGCTATAAAATACGAATTTGAAGCAAATAAAGCATTGACAAATATTGTTGAATACACTTCCAGTGAATGGGATTATTATTTGAAATATGGGGGCTTTCCAACAGTCGATGAAGATAAGCCATTAACTGATGTTCGTGAAGAAATAGTTACAATGACCAACAAGATTATTACAGAAGACATTATGCAGATTAAAACTATAACTTCTGATAATCAAGCAATTGCTAAAAGAATAATCAGGCAATTGGCTCTTCAAAAACCCGGAGAAGTGAGCCAGCATAAATTATCCAATTACTTAAAGACTGCAGTATCTAATGTCAACAATATATTGGATTTACTTGAAAAGACAGAATTGATATTTCATTGTGAACCATTTGGAGGATCTTCAAGAAGACTTAAAAAACCATGGAAATATTATTTTGCTTCAAGCAGTATCCGACATGCATTATCAATGAAAATAGGAAATACGATGAAAAATTCCGAAGAATATGAAGGAATACTGATTGAGAATTTAGTAGCTTCAAATTTATTTAATTTATCAAATACCCAAATAGATTCGTTCAATATTTATTACGATCCGCATAAGGATAAGAATGTGGATTTTGTAATTCAGGATAGTTTTGAAAATCCAATTCCAATTGAAGTCGGAAGAGGCAAAAAGAAAAAAGGACAGATAAAAAATGCAATGAATCGTTATGATTCAGAATATGGTATTGTTGTTGCAAATACTAAATCATCTATTGAAAAAGATGGGGATATAATATTCATTCCACCTAAAACCTTTTCATTTTTATGAATTCCTCGGTTAAAGTGCAATAAATATGAATCAGATAGGTACTTCCAATCTTTTGGAAGTGAAAGTTAATAAATCAAATATGTAGGTTATAATATGAGGTCATTTGCTGAGTTATG
This sequence comes from uncultured Methanobrevibacter sp., assembly GCA_904501935.1. Taxonomy (GTDB): domain Archaea; phylum Methanobacteriota; class Methanobacteria; order Methanobacteriales; family Methanobacteriaceae; genus Methanocatella. The sequence goes on from CAJGDA010000148.1 coordinate 2,086, forward strand.
GGAACTAGCCGCTGGGATTTGGGTAGTAAAAATCGATAAGCATCGGAATTTTTTTATAAGTTTTATACGAACATTTCGTATTTTTTTTCAAAATAATTCGCCTAATTAATTAAATTTTGTATTTGAGAATATTTTCGTAATTTATTAATGATTTTTCTCAATTTTTTTCTTTTATTTTTCCTATAATAATCACTAACATTTGGTATGAATAGGATTACAACTAATTGTATGTATTAGTTAAAATGAATGTATATTGATAGAATTCTGTCGTTAATGTTATCTGATTGACAAATAAATATAAAGGTAATATATCGATACATTTAAATATATCGAAATAATATTATTATACATGGCAGTTGAAAATAGTGATGAATGTTGTGAGATAACCTGTTCTGTTGAAGATTTAATTAAAACATTGCCTTCAGATGAAACTTTAGAAAACCATGCGGCAATATTAAAGTCTTTGGCTGATCCGACAAGATTAAAAATAATATACTTATTGAAAAATGGTGAATTGTGTGTTTGTCAGATATTGGAAGTTATTGATAAATCCCAATCAACGGTTTCTCATCATTTGAACATGATGAAAAAAGAAGGAGTGTTGTCTGCACGAAAACAGGGAAAATGGATTTATTATAAACTGGCCAATGAAGAAATTATACAAAGTCTTGAAAAACTATTATGAGTGGTAATAACATGACAGAAAAAATAGCTTTAGCTTCCTGCAATGGAATGAGTGCTAATGGATTGGTATCTCGTGTAGCAGTTGGGGATTGTAAAAAGGAAAACGATAATGTAATATCAATTTGTATGGGTTCCACATCAGCCGACATTGAAGGATTAAACGATGATATGCTAAAAAAATATCCAATCATTGCAATCAACGGTTGCGATAACGGATGTGTGAATAAAATTCTTAATAATAAGGGAATCAATGTTTCCAAAACTGTTGGTGTCGGAGATGTTTTAAAAAAGCACAAAGTTTTTTCCACTGACCCTTTCAGATTGGACGACGATGGAGAAAAATGTGTTGAGATTATTAAAAATAAGATCAACAATGAGTTAAAAAGTATTTAGAGGAATGAATATGGATTATTTTGATTATAAAGTTTGGGAAAATTGGGCGAATAATAATTATGATGAATTCAAATCCCTTAAAGATGGTGCTAAAATAGCTATGTTATTGCCGGATACGGATAATCTCATAGTTC
>CAJGDA010000149.1 GCA_904501935.1 uncultured Methanobrevibacter sp.
ATGGACTGATAGCTTCGATTGGTACGTCAGATGCAATTTCGTTGCCTCTATCATCGAATAAATCGATTTTATCATCAAACTTTGCCATTTTTTCCCTCCTAAATAAATAGAGTTTAACTAATATACCACTCTCAATGGTAACTTTTTTTTACCAAATCGAGCATATAGCTACAAAGCAAGTTTTTGCAATAGCCAGCCATATGGTATACAAATTTTATTTTATAAAAGATATAATATAAAGATTACCTATGGAATATTTTAGAAAAGTTTATAAAGTATAATAAAACATTTTTTATTTAAGAAAAAGAAGGTAAAAAGTATTACTTTATAATTTATTTTAAAATCATATTTTTTTAATATATCCTTTTTATAACTAAATAAAAATAAAAAAATTTTATTAAAACAATTTTTTAACTAAACCAAGAAAGTATAGTAATTTAAATAAGATTTAACCAAAAATAAAAAATTATTACTTTTAACCTTCATAGTAATAAATAATACTAAAAGTAATACAAAAATTAGTAAAAAAAATAATGCTCAATTTATAAATAAAATGAAATAAAAAATAAATAATATTATGCAACTTGTAGCAGATGTTGGAGGAATACCTGGTAAAGATTGTAACGGTTTTTGTAAATACTGTTACTTTAGAAAGGTTAAAGAAATTAAAAGTTTTGGCTGTGCACATTGTCTACCTAATAAGATAGGCTGTGAAAGATGTAGTAAGGGGATAAGTGAAACTCAAAGTGAATTTAAAACTCCCTTTGAAGTAATGAACGAAATTCAAACCGCACTTATGATGAGCATGGGAAGAGGCGAGATAAGTGCATATATCAGCGGAGGAGGAGACATAAGCTGCTATCCTCACCTCGAAACATTAACGGCAAGCTTGAATCAATTTTCAATACCTTCCATATTAGGGTATACCTGCGGCAAAGGCATTTCAGACAGCGAAATGGCTACAAGACTGATAAATAATGGAGTTAATGAAGTATCATTTACTGTTTTTTCAACTGACCCGAAACTTAGAAGAGAATGGGTAAAAGACAAACACCCTGAAGAAGCTCTAAAAGCTTGCCAGATATTTTGTGAAAACATTAAACTAACTGGAGCTGCAGTAATCATTCCTGGCGTGAACGATGGTGATGTTTTACGTGAAACCTGCAATTCCCTTGAAGAATGGGGTGCAAAAGGAATGCTTTTGATGAGGTTTGGAAATACATTCAATGAAGGGTTGATATTGGGTAATGAACCAATTCTCAAAGGGATTGAATCACAACCTGTTGAAGAATTTGCAGAGCTTGTAAAACAAATCAATAGCGAATACAAATTTAGAGTGAGCGGTACGCCATTGTGTGATCCTGAAACCGGAGGCCCGTTTGCTATAGCTAAAGATGAAAACGAAATATTTTTACAATTCATTAAACCGGTGACTGGAGAGGCAACAATAATTACCTCCAAAATAGCCGAACCGTTTATTTCCAAAATATTCGACAAAATAGAAGCGAACAGCGTTAATGTGGTTGCAGTTGAAAAGGAAATAGCCTGTTTGATAACAAAGGAAGACTTGGAAAAGCTTGACTTGAGCGAAATAAAACAAGCCGTAATCATACCTGGAAGGTCATTCGTTCACCAACTTGATGCTGAGAGAATTTTAAGTGCTGATGGACTTGAAAGAATCGTCGGTCGTGGCCCGGACACCTTAAGCGTAGACGGAGAATTAAGTATTGATATGACTGATGAAAATGTTATAGAAAGAGAGTTGGAACAATTTAACGATTTAGTGGACGCAATTAATTTCTTCGGAATGAGATTAATATAAAAAAAGAAGATTAGTTAGAATTCTCAACAAGAGAACTCTCACTATTTATTTTTACCAAGATATAATCATACATGAATGATTTTTTAATCTCAGCAAGTTCAGATAATTTTTTACCGTCAATGACGACATTAGAAATGGCATCAGCATACTCATAGTAATTTAATTTTATACGCACACCATCTAATTGAGAAGTTACTGGCGCTGGAGAAATAACATCCTTAATTTCTCTAATTTGGTTTTCAATTGCATTTTTTACAACAATAGCTGGAACTAATGGTGCATCAAGAGCCATTTCACGTTTTCTATCATTTAAGATTGCTTCAGTGGTTTCAACTAATTTATCGAGTGCACGAATATCCGGACCTCTTCTTAATCGTCTAGGGATTCTACCAAGATCGCCCACATATGCATCTGCACCAGGGAGCTCTTCAATAGGAATTTCAGGAGCTCCTGTAACAATTACAGGAATATCAATATCATCATATAAGAAAGCTTTTTCTTTAATGCAATTTTCAAAACTTCCTAATGCAAAAATAGCAATATCATGTTCTTCAATTAAGCTTTTCTCTTCTTCAGTTATTCCGGAAGTACCTTTACCATCACCACGGGCAAGCCCAATCATATTGTCTTTTGCACCATATTCACGTAAATATTCTGAAATGTCACATGCCGCATGAGGCAAATGGTGTCTTGCAAGTGTTGGTGAGACAATAGCTATTTCTGAACCAGCCATAGGAGCAACAGATATTTTCCCCAATAGTTCATCAGCTTTCTTTTCAACTTTATCAACATCTTCCAAAGGAACAGCAATATTTAAAACCAATTCCATTTGTTGAATACTGTCTTGAAGAATAAATCCTCCTAAATCTTCAATTAGTTCCCTAATTTCTTCACTTCTGTGAACTCCACCAGTAAATGTTAATGTTTCATACATATTAACAACTCTTTTAAAATGCAATTATATGGTATTAATTTTTAATGATATTATTATATTAAATTTTCTAAAAGCGAATATCTCATCTCAATTTTTTCAAATGGATTTTTTGAAATACTGTTGTGTGACGGTATTTCCACCAAATTCTCATTTTCGATTACTTTATCTTTCAAATAATCAGGGTAGATTACATGTTCAAAGTTTTCACTGACTATATTGAAACCTAAATCTAAAACAATATCTTTTAAAAAATTAGAATAAACTTTGACATTTACATCCCGATTGAAATCTGAATTCAAGTACTTTTTACACATTTCAAAATCATCAAAAAAGGCAGCCACATCCTCATCAGAAAGGTCATTTCCAACTATTTCGGCTACTTTTTTTATGCTTTCAAAGACTTGTGAAGGAGTATTGATTTTAATAGCTAAGCTATTCATCTTAACTTTGCTTTCAGATAATAGAATAGCCAAATCACCTTC
>CAJGDA010000150.1 GCA_904501935.1 uncultured Methanobrevibacter sp.
CCTAAATGATGCTGTAAGTTCACTTAGATAATTTGGAGAACCTATTATCAATCCGTCGGCTTCACGAATAGCATCCAAGACTTCTGTTAAACCGTCACGTCGTATGCAATGTCCTTTGTATTTTTCTTTTTTACATCCAAAACAGGAGATGCATCCGGTGTATTTTTCCAAGCGGAATAAATTGAATTTTTCCACTTCTGCTCCGGCAGATTCTGCACCTTTTATCGCTTCATCAATTAATGTATCAGTATTCCATCCTTTTCTAGGTCCTGCATTAACCGCTATTATTTTTTTACTCATTTAACCACCTATATTATTCGCATGATATTGTTGCAATGTATTCTGTATACTCATCAGTTTCTATTTCAGGTTCATCAAAAACCAGATTTCCATTTTTCACACACAGGAAATGGCAAATTGCTATTCCCATATCAATCTTTTGAACATCCCATTCAACACCTGATGAATATCCTTTTGCATGTTCTAAAAAGAAATGATAATCATTATTGTCTTTAACAATCCTCCAAGGCTGTCTGTTTGCTGCTGAAGGAGCCCAACGAACTGCATCAAGACAATCCTCACTATGGTTTAATGGTGTTGAAAAGTCATTCTCATAAAATAATTTTGATGCGGGAAGTCTTTCATCGCCCTTAACGCTTTTACGTAGCGTGCTGTCAATTTTGGACTGTGTTTTTGAAGGATAGCCTATCGGTGTCACTATCATCATGTATTCATTATCTTGTGTAGCTGCCGCTTTTTCAAAGAGGGGCCTGTCTAAAGTTCCTCCGACCCAGGTGGTTCCAATTCCAAGGCTCCATGCATACAAAATCATTTTTTCAAATGAATATCCATATGCCTCTTCGCAGTGATCCACTTTAGCCACTTTTGCAGCGATATATGTGTCCTCACCTTCTATAACCGGACTCGAAAGGTTATATTTTTCACTGTCCAATATAAGGAACTCAATGGGGATGTTGTAGGGATTTTCGATTGTTTTGGTGTAGTTTAGAAGTTTTTCTTTATCTTCATTAGTGATTTTCTGTCCGTCAAATGTTCTAACGCTTTTTCTAGTTTTAATAATCTGCATTTTGTCCATACCACAATCACCTTTTGATTAGCACTATGTCTTTAGATGCTTAAGTTATTTGATATGATATTTTATATTAATTATACATAAATATTATTTTTTAAAATATTAATCCATTTGGTTTAGAAGTCCAGCTGTTCTGCAAGACAAATGTTCAAACGGCGTTTGCTATATTGATGTTTTCTTCCTTTACAGGGCATAAAAATTCACAGTTTTCCTTTTCAACTTTCAGTGATCCTGGAAACGGAGTGCCTACATGATGTATTGATTCCTCTAAAATGAATGTTGCATATATTGAAGCTATTTCAAAAATCAGCGGAACTTTGGTTTTTCTGTGACTTTGTTTCTTAGATATTCTATAGAATAATCCTTGAGATTCTCCGGATTTCTTTAGGTAATTCTGTCGCTTTCATAATGTTCACATTAAATAATTGTTGGAAAGTTGTTTCTTGAACATAATATATGCTATTTTTTATATGATGAATGGGGCAATAATATGGCTATTTTTATAAGTGTTATTTTTAATATATTAAACATGGAGGATAAAAAATGGAGTCAACAATAAGCATCAATGGTATTAACATTTCAATAAAGCAGGCAGGAACTGGCCCCGACATGATTTTGATTCATGGAATCTTTGCAAGCAAGGAAATCATGAATCCTCTATTTGACCATTATAAGGATTCTTATCATGTAATTTCCTATGATGTAAGGGGTCATGGAAAAAGCGATAAACCGGAAAAATTCGATTTGGATGATTATGCTGATGATTTAAAGGAAATCATAGAGGAATTGGATCTTGACAAGCCGATAGCTATTGGATTGTCAATGGGATCATATATTGCTCTTAAGACGGCAGAGAAATATCCGACAATACTTTCAAAAATAATTCTTTTAGGAACAAGAGGCCAGGGCAAAATCTCACTTATGCAAAAGGCGGCAGAAGAGAACAACGGCGATGATAACATTGACTTGAAGGAAATGGGCAGGCTGATTTCTAGAAGGGTATATGCTCCAGATACAACTCCGGAAGATGTTGCCAACTTCTATAAAGGAAACAGAAGCGAGGTTGAACTGACAAATGATGAGCGGAAAAACATCTATGAGTCATTAAGCCATTATGATATGGTAAGCGATGCAGACAATGTTCAAATACCTGTTTTAATTTTGGTTGGCGAACATGATGGAATTAACCCTCCTGAAGAGTCAATTAAGGTAAATGAAATGCTTCCGACTTCAAAGCTCGTAATAGTTGAAGGCGCAGGACATATTGCATATTTGGAAAAGAAAAATGAGGTAATTGACTTGATAGATTCATTCATTGAATGAACTTACCTCTTTTTTGCTATTTTTTTTTAACAGCGTGTCCTTCAAATAGTCAATAGCTACTTTTTAGTTTCAATTTTCCGCAGTTGTCCATTCATCAATTTCAATGTTGATTTTGTTTAAGAGTGTGACTTTTAATTTTTAAATTGTTGATGTAAAAGTGATATGGTTATTAATCTGAATGTATAATATATTAATTAATGAGTGGGGGAATTGTGTATGGTCGATTTGAATTTTGATGATGCTGTATGGGAGGATATGCCAGTATTTTATTTTATCAATTACATTAACTTGATTCATGATAATTTCTTAAAGGAAAACTTTAAGGACATTGCCCCTAGGGATTTCACTTATTTATCAAATATTTATTTTCACAAAGACATCTCCCAAAAGGAGTTGGCGGATCTGCTGTACGTTTCAGAATCGAATGTAACCCAGATTATTAAAAGACTGGAAAAAAAGGGTTTTGTAAAACGTGAGATTGCTAAAAATGATAATGGCAAAAAAATTCTAAGTTTAACTGATAAAGGCGAATCGGCTTTCAATTCATTATTGAATCTTGTTGTTAACTTTGAATCGCAATTATTTAAGGATTACTCCACTGAAGATAAAGAGAAATTTAGGGAAATGATGCTTCATTATTGCAAAAATGCAGCAGAATACTGATAGCTTTATATTGATGATAAATTAAATTTACCTATATACTTAAGATTCTTAAGTAGAATTTTTATAGGTGATATTATGTCTGATAAACAAAAGACGATTGAAGCATTACAAGCTATTGTAACAGGATTGTCTGCAAATTCATTTCAACACAGAATCCAG
>CAJGDA010000151.1 GCA_904501935.1 uncultured Methanobrevibacter sp.
AATTTAGTCATGCCTAAAGGTGTTAATATGGAATTAATCAAAATTCGCAATATGGATTAAAAATTCGGGATTATTTTTTGTTTGCAAGTACTTTTAAAAGTTCAAATACTGTTCAAACAAACTAAAAAGAACAGGAACATGAATTATTATAGCCAAAACAATTAAGATAAATGTAATACTTAATCCAAAATTTTTATAAACTTTTTTTGAAGAAATTGGGGCGAAAATTTTAATTCCTGCGGGAGTGCATGAATCAAGAACTATGTGGGAGAATACCCCCAACAATAACGCTAATACAATTTCAATATATGAAAAGTGGGCATTTGGAATAATAAATAAGCTAAGAAAAAATACTGGAAGAAAAACCATCAAAAGTTTCCTGTTCAAAAATAAAAAGCTTATAAGAGAGGTCAATATAGCCATTAACAAATATTGATTATTGAGTGGTGTCACGATAAGAATTAACTCCAAAGCCCAAATTAGTATCAGACTAACGGCTGAAGTTAGTGTTAAGACCCCAAAAAGCGAATGTGTAAAACTACGATGTTCCGAAAAATAGAACGTGACACCTAGAAATACAATAATCAACCCTACGTAATAAGGCAATTTAAGTATATATAGTGAAATAAACACTAATAACCCCAAGATAATCATCCTATAGACATTCTCCGTTTTGAAGTCATGATCAAAATCAGGAATATTTGCACCAATTAATGTTAAAGCAATCAACAGAGGATTCTGAAAAAACATGCATGCGAGTAGAAATGCAAATATTGAATGTCCCTTGTAAGACGACACTTAAATCACCTTAGTTAAAGATTATGCCTTTTAATAAAAATAAATAACCCGAGAGCATTTGAAAAGTAATCAAATACCAAAATATGATAAAAAACTTTCCATTTGAAGGTAAGACTTCTCAACAGTGCCTTTTCCAACATTAGCAAAAGGAGATAACACTTCAGCAGTAATTGACGGAATGCCTTTTAAATTACAAACATCTTCAACAGCCCCCTTATAAGATGACCCTGCATAATCAAATGGAATTAATCTAGAACCAACATCCCTAGAAACATAATTTGCCATTAAATAACTTTCAGGAGTTGGGGATTTAGATGAAAAAATAGATTCAAATCCTGGAGTACTATTGCGGGCAGTCGAATGAAAATCACCAACAAAATCAATATTTAACTCCTCAATTTTTTGAATTATTAAGTTGCTTAGTGAATTTTTAATGTGGGCTGATCGATTCAAGTCCATTGAATTAAAAGTCCTTTCATTGTTCATTGTTGATTTTGGAGCTGCAAAAGGTATGAAATATACTGTATTGAACAAAAACGCATTAATCAAATCATTCAATAATCTCACACATGCAATTTGAGGAGGCAGTTCATTTCCATGAATGCCTGATAAAATTAAAATTTTATTTCCACCATTTCCTAATTTAAATATTGGTGTTCCAAAAACAGATTTTTCTAAAATTAATTGAGTAAGGTCATTTAACTCCAATTCCCTCAAAAGATTACTATTTCTAGAAATGTAACCTCCTGAAAAATTGGAAATATAATCAAATTCTAAATTGCCAAATCCCTCAATCTTTCTAAAAACCATAATTAATTATACTATTAAAACTCTTATTTAAAAATAAGCATGAAAATAAAAAAATATATAAAAAACTTAATTAGGCTCGTTAATTACGAAAGAGATGCCGAAATTGATTTGATGACTTATGAAATAAGCACCATGTCTGGTCAAAAAAGAGAAGAACTGGGAAGGGCCATCAATAAAGTTAAAGGAAAATATGTCGGTAAAGAATTAGGCTTGCAAATTGTCCAATTCGGAAGGTCTGAAGCAATTGATACGGAAATTTCAGTTGGAGACATGGTTTTGGTAAGCACAGACAATCCTTTAAGAAGCGATTTAACTGGAACTGTTACAGAAAAAGGAGCGCGATTTATAAAAGTAGCTTTTGATAAAAGAATTCCAAAATGGGCTTTGAAAAAGAAAGTCCGCCTCGATTTATATGCAAATGACATTACATTTAGAAGAATGGAAGATAATCTGAATCATTTAAGTTTGCAGGGGAAAAATGCTCTGGAATATATGTTAAATGACAGAAATCCTAAGAAAAATAGGCCTACCCCTTACATAACCTACATTGACCAATCACTAAACAAATCCCAAAGGTCTGCTATTGAAAATGCAATTTCATGTGAAAACTTCTTTTTGATTCACGGACCATTCGGTACCGGCAAGACAAGAACATTAGTTGAACTAATATCACAGGAAACAAGGCAGAATCATAAAGTATTAGCTACAGCTGAAAGCAATGCTGCTGTGGACAATATTTTAGAGAGACTTATGGAAAATAAAAAGTTAAACTTAACAAGACTTGGGCATCCTCAAAGAGTATCAAAACACAACATCACACAAACTCTGGCCTATAAAGTTGAAAATCATGACTTAAACAAAAAAATCAAAAAGCTTCATAAGAAAATTGATAAATTAATCGAAAAAAGAAAGGTTCATACAAAACCAACACCCCAATTTAGAAGAGGCCTGAAAGACTATGACATACTCTATAATGCTTCTAAAGGGAAAGGCGGACGTGGAATAAGTCCTGATAAAATGAAATCAATGGCAATGTGGATTCAGATTAACCAGGAAATCGATGAATCTCATGATGAAATCAAGAGAATTGAAAACAGGATAATCAGAGAAATCGTTGGTGAAAGTGATGTCATTCTTGCAACAAATTCCTCTTCAGCCTTAGAATCCATTGCAAGAGTAAATTTTGATGTTGTAATCATTGATGAAGCTTCACAGGCTACAATTCCAAGTATTCTAATACCAATTTCTAAAGCACGCAGATTTATCCTTGCTGGAGACCATAAGCAACTTCCACCAACAATCATTAGTGAAAAAGCGGGAGATTTAGAAAAAACATTATTTGAAGAATTAATTAAAATGTATCCATTCAAATCCCAATTATTAAACATCCAGTATAGAATGAATAGCTTGCTTATGAAGTTTCCAAATAAGGAATTTTACAATAACAGCCTGAAAAGCGATTCCAGTGTTGATTATATAACAATCAACGATATTCTCGGCTCTGAATATGATGAAAAAGCATTGCTCTTCATTGACACGTCAAATGTTAGTGATAATAAAGAAAATCACTTAAAAGATTCTAAATCAATTATAAATAAGTTAGAAGCGGATATTTC
>CAJGDA010000152.1 GCA_904501935.1 uncultured Methanobrevibacter sp.
CATTCCAAATACTACAGTTCCTTTTGGCCATTTGTCTTCAGGATAGATTGCGCTGTGGGCAAACATTAAAAAGCTCAAGTGGTTACCTACCAAATCCTTTGCAGACAATCTCCAGTCAAGAGGATACCAGTAGTTGAATTCATCTTGGATTTCTTTGACTTTTTCAGCAGGAACAGTAATTTCACCGGAATCTTTGTTTAACAATACTTTGTCAAAGAAAGCAAGGTTTAAATCATCAGGATTCATGTCTCTTAAGTATTTGGCAATTGCATAGTAAGACATATAGATTGTGGAATCGGTTAATGGTTCAATCAACCATTGGTTGTCCCAAGGAAGTCTTGTTCCAAGACCTACCTTTCTGGAACATGCCCAATCATCCAGCCAGTTAATGTAATAGTCAAAGTTGTTTTTCAATTCTTTTGGAATGATTGTTTCGCCTTCAAGGACTTTCAATGTTTTTTCGGTCCACTCTTCATTACCATATTTCATGAACCATTGGTCATCCATGATTTTAACAACACAATTGTTTCCGCATCTGCATATGACTGGCCTTTCAGCGAAGTCGTACATGATTGCTGCCATATTATCGTTGATTAATTTCTCTTTTAGCTCTTCACGAGCAAAGCGAACTTTCATGCCTCCGAAATCAGGTATTGATTCTATGATGGTACCTTTACTGTGTTGCTGTTTGTATAGTTCATTGGTTGCTTCGTGTAGTTTTTCATCGTTTTGGTCAGTAATTCCAAGTCTTTCGATAATGTCGGCTGCTGGAATCTCTCCATAGCCTTTGAGAGTACAGACTGGAATTGGATGAACGTTTTCAATAATGCCTTCCAAGTTGTATTTTGCTATCAATTCATCATTTTTCTTTAAGTCTTGAAGTGCAATGTAGTCTGCCGGTGCATCAGCAGGTTCTGAGAAAACAACCCCGCTTCCGTAAGATGCACTTACAAAGCTTGCAGGGAAAATTGGGATTTCATTTCCTAAAAATGGATTTGTCGCCATTTTACCGATTAAATCGTTAGGGTCAATCTCTTCGATTATATCTAAATCTTTTATTTGATTTTTTAAATTGTAGTGAGCTTCTTTTGTAATTACCCATTTTTCACCTTCGGCATTGACTAAAACATATTCAACATCAGGATTTAGCCAGATGTTGGTTGCGCCGACAATGGTTTCGGGTCTTAAGGTTGCAGTTACAAGAATCTTGTCTTCTATTGGGAATTTTAGAAGAGTCAATTCATTTACTCCAACTCCTTCACCTTCAAGCAAATCGTGGTCTCCAACAGGGTTGTCACAGTTTGGACAGTATTTTACTGGGTGTTCTCCTTTTTCAACTAATCCCTTGTCATGCAAGGTTGTAATTTGCCATTCGATGAATTTTTTGTAGGTCGGATCGATTGTTCTGAATTCCCTTCTCCAGTCAATTGAATAACCCATCTCTTCCATCACTTCATGATATTCTGTAGAGAAATATTTCACGATAAATTCAGGGTCTTCCAATTTAGGCAAGGTTTCTTTAGGAACCCTATGAACCCTTTCGTACAAATCAAGTGTCCATGGGTCTTTTCTTTTAATCCTGTCAGCTATTCCGATAACAGGCGCACCAGTTACGTGCCACGCCATTGGGAATAATACATTATAGCCTTCCATTCTTTTGAATCTGGCATATACGTCTGGCACGGTATAGGTACGGCCGTGACCTATATGCATTGCACCACTAGGGTATGGAAAAGCAACGGTAATGTATAATTTTTCTCTTTCATCAGGGTTTGATTCAAATAATTTTGCATCAGCCCATTTTTTTTGCCATTTCTTTTCTATATTTTCGCTCACTAAATCACCTTTATAAGATTGTTTTTAAAGGACTTTCAGGAACTTTGCTTTTGTGTTCGCTCCTGATAATTTTATTAATAATCATATCAACATCATCAACTGAAATATCTAATTTTTCAGCTATTTCAGTATTTTTAATATCTTTTTCTGTGTAAAGATAAAGAATTTGATCAAGCAAATCATAACTCATTCCGATTTCTGCTTCATCGGTTTGATTGTTCCATAAACCTGCACGGGGAGGTTTTTCAATGATTTCTTGCTTGACATCCATTAATTTACTCAATTCATAAACTTCAGTTTTATATAAGTCTCCAATCGGTTCCAAATCACATGCGCCATCACCATGTTTGGTAAAATAACCAATCAGAATCTCACTCTTGTTACCGGTTCCGATAACCAGATAATTTTTAGCATTTGCATAATAATAAATGATGGACATTCTAATTCTAGCTTTAAGGTTTCCTATTGCCAAATCATTTTCTTCAAGCTGGGTAACATCCAAAAATTCATTTAAAATGCCGTCAATACCTATTTCTTCATGTTCAATATCTAGATATTTGGCTATTTTAATTCCATGAATTTTATCTTCGGTTGGTGTAGTGGTAGATGGCATAGCTATTCCAAAAACTTTGTCCTTGCCTAATGCTTCACATGCAAGATAGGCAACTAAAGTTGAGTCAATACCTCCGCTTAGGCCAACAACAACTCCATCTGTTTTAGACGTATCGATTTTATCTCTGATGAATTCAATAATGTCTGATTTTGTTTTTTCTAAGTCTATTTTTGGAATTTCGCTCATATTTTCACCAACGTTATCATTTATACATAGAATAATATGTACTTATTAATTTATATATATTATATTATAGTCAGATGTAAAACTTGTTTGTGTTAAATCTTAATTATGCGGAATTCAAAATAAGTAATAAAAATGTCTGGAAATTACACGATGTTGGATTTAATCCATTGCTTTGAGTTGATGGCTTTCGTGAGATGAGTGAAACTTGAGAGCGGAAGGCTCAGATTAAAAAGATTACATGGTACGCCTCTTATTTGGAGACGTAACCCAAATTTCCAAAAGCTACGCTATTTGTAGGAACTAATGAATTATTTTATTTAATTTAAAAAATAAATTAATGGTCATTCCCTTTCTTTTTTAAGGGCTTCGACCATATCAATATTTTTGAGATTGTTTGCAAGCAGCAGATTAACAATTGCAGACACGATTATTGTTATAACGAAACTTATTGCTATGGTAGTTAGAGAATAATTTGTCGGATAATAGAAGACGTCCGTATTGCTTCTGATGGCATCTAGAACGTAATATCCCATTGGAACTCCAAGTAAAAAGC
>CAJGDA010000153.1 GCA_904501935.1 uncultured Methanobrevibacter sp.
AAACAGCAATCCTGTTAAAAACGGTACTGCTACATTAACAATTGATGGTGAAACATACACCGCAGAAGTCAAAAATGGTGTTGCAACATTCAAGGATGTTGAACTGCCTGAAAAAGACACTGTGGCGGATGTTTATTATCAAGGAAATGATTATTATAACAGTAATTCAAGCACATTTTCCATTAAAATCAAGCAAGATAACAATGATACAGAACCGGACAATAATACCGAACCTGAAAACAATACAGAATCCGGCAACAATACGGATGAAAACCCAACCGAAAAATACGTTTCATCCAAAGCTGTTGATGCTAGAGCAACTGGTAACCCAATAGCAATTCTAGTGTTGACATTGTTCACATTGGTTATCATATACCGCAAAAAATAAAATTTAAAGGAGAATTTCCAAAATTCTCTTTTTTTTACTTTTTTTAGTAATTATTACACAAAAAATAGCAATTAAAATCTACAACCTGCAGATTACATGTGTATAATGGAGGGTTTCAACACCAAATACCAACATATCTTGAAGAGCATCTTGTTGGAGGTAATCAGGCCAATGTCATTATTGATACTTATTGTTACACATCTGTTACGAACCATACAAATAGATTTTTCACATAGAGAATAAACGTTTAAAGTCTTTTAAATCAGTTGATAAGTGAATAAATATCGAATTTAGTCTGAAAAATAATGTAAAGAATTTGAACCCCATATTCTGATGCAACAATCATACTATAACTAAAAAAAATAGAACAATGAGTTCCATTTTCTAAAAATCATATTTCCACAATTCTTAGATAATTGGTTTTCCTCGCCTCACCCAGTGGGAATCCTCCAGTGACTACAATCAAATCCCCATTATTTAGATTGAATTCCTTTTGAGCCATTTTCCTTGCATTCTCAACCATTTTATCAGTGCTTTCATATATATCGGTTATTACTGGTTTAACGCCAAAATTTAAAACAAGCTTCTCCGCAATATGATTTGATGGACAACAAGCCATAATAATTGAGTTTGGTCTAAAATTACTGATGCGTCGAGCTGTAAAACCAGTCATAGTGGTAGTGACTATCAATTTGATATCGGAAAACTCAACAGCGCCTACAACCAATTTTGCAATTGTATCGCTGACGCCTATTGATCCTTCATAAGCAACATGCTTTGTATAATCAATTGTTGATTCAACATATTTGCATATCCTACTCATTATTTCAACGGATTGTATCGGGTGCTTTCCAATAGTGGTTTCACCGGATAGCATCACACAATCGGTCCCATCCAATATTGCATTAGCCACATCCGAAACCTCCGCCCTTGTAGGTCTGGGGCTTTCATACATGGAAGCCAACATTTCAGTAGCAACAATAGCAAATTTGCCCTTTTGGCGGCATTTTCTAATAATCCTCTTTTGAAGCATCGGCAACTCTTCCAGCGGAACTTCCACTCCCAAATCACCCCTTGCCACCATAATGCCATCAGATTCATCAATTATATCATCTATATTTTCGATACCTCTGCGGGTTTCGATTTTTGAAATGATAAGTGCGTCCCCACCTGCATCTTCAACAATCTTGCGGGCTTCCATTACGTCCTCTTTTGTAGTTACAAAAGATAATGCCAAATAATCGCAGGAATGCTTTGCCGCAAAAGTTATATCATTTCTATCTACTTCACTCATAAAATCCAATTTTAGATTAACGCCCGGAACATTAATAGTCTTTTTATCCTGAATCTTACCTTCACCCAAAGCCTTTAATACAACATAATCCTTTTCCTTACCAATGACTTCCAATTCAAGCAAAGCATTGTCTATAAGCACCATGTCTCCTACTTCTATAAAGTCAATCGCATCGCTATGATTGACTCCAAATTCTTCATTATTGCCAATAATGCAGCTTTTGCTCATCTTAATTGTGTCACCTTCATGAAGATTTACCCCACCATCCTTAAATGTCAAAGTTCTAAACTCTGGTCCTTTAGTATCATACATAATGGCTACAGGCACATTGCATGCTTTTCGAACTTCCCTGACAGAATCTATTGTTTCCAATATATCCTCTTCTGTAGCATGGCTAAAATTAATGCGCGCACAATCCATACCCATTTTAACCATTTCATTCAGGACTTCTACAGAGTCACACGCCGGACCTACACTACATATGATTTTTGTCTTTTTCACAATATCCACTCCAAACCTGTATAATCAGAAGAAAACTGTAAACTATTGCAATTTCATCTAATTACTTTATAAACATGTTCAACCTTTTATTCTAAACTAATTAATAGTTATAAAATGAGAAAGATATATAATTTGTGAATATACATCAAGCCCCTATCTAGATTATATTAAAGGAAGACCGCGAGATTTGACTTTTTGCCTTAAATTATCCAAATCACCGGAGATTATGGAAATCTTTTCGCCATCAACGTGCGTAGTGTAAACCCAAACATCATCAAATACTGAAATATCATATGCCTTTTTAATATCTTTAACCTGCGAGAGAATATCCTGCTGGCTTTTAGGCTTAAATCCATTAATTTCATTAATTGCCAAATAAAAATCTCTAAATTGAGGATCACCATTCATGCCTTGAATAAACCATTTCATTGCCATATTCTTATCTACACCAACACTTGATGCCGCTTTAAAAATAGATTTGTGAGTTTTATATGCATTTAAAACAAGCAATAATTCATTTTTAAATTTTTTGAATGAATAGATTCCATATTTCAATTGTTCATGTCTTAACTTTGATTTTAAAGAATTCAATCTTATTTCCAAATTATAAAATGCATTTTCACTCATCATCATAGATATATTGTACTTTAAAACTAATAATCTTAAGCATTACAAGTAATATAAATAGAACATAGAATCAAACAGCCGTTAAAATGAGCATTATAAAAAATCTATGGCAAAATGACATAATCAAAAAAGAAAAAAACCCCCACATATAAAAACATTTATATAGTATAAAAATATAAGTATTATACGATATGAAGAAAAATTCATGTCTAATAATGAAGACATAACTATTTTATAATCTCCAAAATGTAGGATATGTTTCATTAAGGAAGTAGAAAAACACTACTACTTCCACTCCCCCCTATATTTATTGAAAAAAACTGTTTTTAAATAATATCACTCATTTTTAATAATAATGATAAAAAAGATT
>CAJGDA010000154.1 GCA_904501935.1 uncultured Methanobrevibacter sp.
TATTAAGGTAAATATAAGATTACAGTTGATATTATTATCAATGTTTAAAACAATTTTTTTTAGGAGATATAAAAAATGAGAGGACTTGCAAGAATCGATCAAGATGTAATGGACTGGGTTGAAAAGGATAAGCCGGAATGCGGACCATATGATGCAATTGTAAAACCAATTGCACTTGCACCATGTACTTCAGATGTACACATCGTTTGGGGAAATGCTTACATGAGTGACGCTCCAAACCGTATCTTAGGACACGAAGCCACTGGTGTTGTTGAAGAAGTAGGAAGCCATGTAAAAGATTTCAAACCTGGTGACCGCGTAATCGTGCCTGCAATCACTCCTGACTGGCTAACAGTTCCAGGTCAAGAAGGATTCGGTCAACACTGTTATGGAATGGGTACAGGAATGAGCTTCATCACTTTCAAAGATGGAACATTTGCAGAACACTTCCATGTAAACCTTGCAGACGGTAACTTGGCACATTTGCCTGACAACGTTTCATTAGACCAAGCAGTAATGATTTCCGATATGATGACTACAGGTTTCTACGGCGCTGAACTTGCCGACATCAAACCTGGTGACACTGTAGCTGTATTCGGTATAGGTCCGGTTGGACTTATGGGAGTGGCAGGAGCACACTTCATGGGTGCATCAAGAATTCTTGCTGTAGGAAGCAGACCTGTATCCGTAAAAGTCGCAAAAGAATATGGTGCTTCAGATATTGTAGATTACCATGACGGCGATACCGTACAACAAATCATGGACTTGACTGACGGCAAAGGTGTAGACAAAGTAGTCGTTGCCGGTGGTGGCGCAAACACTGTTGGAGAAGCGCTTGAAGTTCTTAAAGTAGGAGGAACACTCGGTAACGTAAACCACTACGACGGCGTTGCTGAAGTCCCATTGCCTGCACTTGCATGGGGAGCAGGTCTTGCAGACAAAACAATCCGTGGTGGAGTATGTCCTGGTGGACGTGCCAGAATGGAACAACTTGTAAAATTGATTGAATACGGCAGATTTGACTCAAGCAAATTGATTACCCACAGATTCACTAACTTCGATGACATTTACGAAGCTATGATAATCATGAGAGACAAACCACGTGACTTGATTAAACCTGCTGTTATTTTAGATGAATAAAGCTATAATTTATTTTATAGCTTTTTTTTTACTTTTTTTTTAAAATTGAACATTATATTAGGTGAAGCTATGGCTCGCAAAAGCTTTAACGAAAAATTGAAAGACTCTAAAGACATGCCGAAAATAGTTGTAATTGAAGATGAGAAATCCATTGAGAGACATGGTGGAAAAAACATGCTGATAGCTCCGCCTTTATCATATAATGAAATCATGTCCAAAGTTCCCGAAGGAAAGGTAATCACAGCAAAGGAAATTAGGGAATTCTTGGCTGAAAGGCATAATGCTGATTTTACGGACCCTATGACTGCTGGAATTTTCGTAAGTCTATCAGCTCAAGCAAGTTGTGAACGTGAAACTGACAGAATTCCATTTTGGAGGACTCTAAAAACTGATGGTGAGTTAAATCCAAAATATCCTGGAGGAATTGAATACCAAAAAGAAAAATTGATTGAAGAAGGGCATGAACTTTACACAAAAGGAAGGAAGAATATCCGCTATTTTGTAAAGGATTTTGAAAATAATTTATATCATTTATAATAAATAATATAATAATGAAAACTCTTGAAAAAACATTAAGGTCCGTAAGTGAAAACCCAAAGCATATTTTCCGCTTAACTATTCAAGGCGTCATGGTCGGTATATTTGCAGGAATAATGGTCTGTTTATATAGATACCTGCTTTACGGATCTGAGCATGTTTTAAGGGAGTATTTGAGTGCAATCAATGGAAACTTGACTTACACTATTCTATTTTTCATTGCCCTTGCCATTATGGGGCTCATGGTTGATTGGCTGACAAAATGGGAAGTTGACTCTGCTGGCAGCGGAATTCCTCAAGTGTATGCTGAGATAAAGGGGCACATGGAAGCCAATTGGGCAAAAGTGCTTTTATCAAAGATTGCAGCGGGAGTTTTGACAGCTTTGGGGGGATTGTCATTAGGTCCTGAAGGCCCATCAGTTCAAATAGGAGGTATGGCCGGAAAAGGCATCGCCAAATTGTTCAAGGGGTCTAAAACTGATGAGCTAAGATTGATTCTTGTCGGTTCTGCTGTAGGTATTACAGCGGCATTCAATGCACCATTGGCAGGAGTCATATTTGTTTTTGAGGAAATAAACCATGGTTTTGACAAGACACTTGTTTTCATTGCATTTGTATCTGCAATTGTGTCCGATTTCATATCCAAGGCAATATTCGGCCAGGCGACAGCATTGACATTTCCAATTCACAATATACCTCTTGAGGGCTATTGGCTGCTAATTGTTCTGGGCATAATAATTGGTCTTTTGGGATATGTCTACAATGTTGGAATGATAAAGTCAAGCGATTTTGTGGCAAATCTTAAAATTCCGTCATGGCTCAAATTCGTATTGGTATTTTTGGTATCTGGCGTTGTGGCTTTAACAATACCTGAAATAAGTGATGGCGGACACTTTATGATGGATATGTTGGGCATTGCTATGCCGTCATTAGGCGTTTTAGCTTTGTTGCTTATATTGAAATACCTGTTTTCAATGTTTTCATTTTCATCAGGTGCTCCTGGGGGCATATTTCTGCCGATTTTGGTATTGGGAGCTTATATAGGTGCAGTATTCGGTTCTGCTGTTGTGCCGGCATTTGGTTTTGAGCATGATTTGATTTACAAATTCATCGTAATATCAATGGCGGGATTCTTTGCGGCTACCGTCAGGTCTCCAATTACCGGTGTTGTCCTGATTGCAGAGATGAGCGGCTCTACCGAATCGCTTGTTGCGATGATTATCGTGTCATTGATAGCTTATGTTGTGCCTACACTTCTTGGAAACGAGCCGATTTATGAATCATTGTATGACAGGCTGCTTTTGACAAAAAATAGGGAATTTGTCAAAAAGCCTTCAAAACATGTCTTGAGCGAATATGTTGTTCCATTGGATTGCAACTACATTAATTTTAAAATCAAGGATATTCCGTTTCCAAAAAATGCAATTGTTGTGTCCGTTATAAGAAACGGCAAGTATGTAATTCCGACAGAAGACTTTAACATTAAATACAGCGACCA
>CAJGDA010000155.1 GCA_904501935.1 uncultured Methanobrevibacter sp.
GGAAGAGCAGGTATTACCGGACGTAAACCAGAACTCATATTAGAAGCTGTTCAGGATAAGTTTGAAAATGTTGTTTTTGTTGAAGATGGTCTTGCTTTAGGTTCTGCGATTATGGCACGTTGTATGAATTCAATGGGTACTCCTAAAGTTCCTATTGGAGGTAAGCAAGGTGGAAGATGTATCCTTAAAGATCGTATGAAAATGATGGGCGGAAAGTTCGCTTAAACACATGTGGTTTATCATGATTTATGCAATTTTGATGGCAGGAGGTAAGGGAACTAGGCTTAAAGTTCCCCAAGAAAAACCTCTTTTCAAATTACGTGATAAACCTTTAATCAATTTTGTGCTTGACAATTTGAATGCATCTAAATTAATCGATGAAATAGTTATTGCAGTCAGCCCAAATACTGTAGAAACTACTGAATATCTTAACGATGCCAATGGGGATTATACAATTTTAGATACATCCGGTGAGGATTATCTGACTGATTTATCCTATATTTTAGATTATTTTGAAAAAGAATCCCCGGATAACATTCTACTTTTTATAAATGCTGATTTGCCTTTCATATCAACTGAAACAATAGATTATGTTTTGAATTATTACTTAGAATCTTCTAAAGACGCATTGTCTGTTCTAGTTCCTGTTGAAATTTTTAAGGAATTAGGTTTGGATTATTCATATGAATTTAATGGTAATGTCCCATCAGGACTGAATGTTTTAAGAAGCGTTAACGTTGTTCAAGATGAAGACCAGCTAGTTATTCCAAAAATAGAATTGGCTTTAAATATTAATACTATTCCGGATAGCAAAGTAGCTGAAAAGTTGTATAATGAATATTATATTTAAATATGATGAAGTTTAATAATTATATAACTAGATTTAATTTTTATCAGGTGATTTAATGGAAAATAAACAAATTCCTAGAAGAGAAGAAAAATTATGGAGTGAAATCAAAAACTATCAAGTAGCTACCAACAATGCACGTATTCTTGGCGTATTAGATGAATTAATTATCAATGAAAAAACTGGTAAAATCGTGGATATTGCAATTAGAGTTGAAAGTGATCGTAATATTCATGTTAAAGGTGCAAAAAGGAACGGTGACTTGTTATTAGTTCCTTTCGCTAAAGTTGAAAAAGTCGGCGAATTTATTATTGTAACTGAATAATTTCAGTTATTCTCTTTTTTTTTATTTATATTTTTGTTAACTATTTATATTTTGTAAGATATATTTAGTATAGTCTATAACAAATTCATATTTATTTATAAAGGTGATTATATGTTGCTTGAAATTGAAAATCTGGCTGTTGAAGTAGCCGGAAAAAGAGTTTTGAAGAATATTAATCTTTCTATTGCTGAAGGTGAAACTCATGTTCTTTTAGGGCCAAATGGTGCTGGAAAAAGTACTTTATTCCTAACTATATTAGGATTTCCAAATTATAATGTGGTTCAAGGTTCAATTAAATTTAAAGGAAAAGATATTACTGAGTTATCTACTGCGGAAAGGGTTAAATTGGGTATTGGTGTAAGTTTCCAAAATCCTCCTTCAATTAGAGGAGTTTCTGTTGGGGATTTATTGAAAATAGAATCTCATCAAGATGTTAATGAAGAATTAAATCCTAGAATGAGAAAATTATCTAGAAAACTTAAATTTAGTGATGAATTTCTGGACAGGGATGTAAATCTTGGATTTTCTGGTGGTGAAGTAAAACGTTCTGAAATTTTACAGTTGCTTGCTCAAATGCCAGATTTTACCATGTTTGATGAGCCTGATTCTGGTGTGGATATCGAAAATGTGGAATTATTGGCTTCAGAAATTGGAACTTTATTGGATAAAGATAAGAAACATGGAGATAGAAAAAGAAGCGGTCTTTTAATTACTCATTTAGGTTATATCTTAAACTTTGTTAATGCTGATAAAGCTCATGTTTTGATGAATGGTGTTATTTCCTGTTCTGGAAACCCAAATGAAATTCTCGAAGATATTAGGAAAAATGGTTTTAATGGATGTGTTGAGTGTGCGCAATGTTTATGAGGATGCTGAAAGAGCAAAAGATAAAAAAGCACCTATAGGTGCTGATGTTACTATTGAAAACTTCACTGATGAAACTGTCAACGCATTGGACATGATTGATGATTTAGATGATTTAAACAACCAAACCAAAAAAGACCTATTAAAAGTTGGTGTTGACACTGAAGAAAAAAACAGGTCTGGATCATTTTTACAGGTAGATCAAAGTAATATTTTTACAAATAACGCAATGTCCGATTCAATTGAAGTAATGAATATGCAAATTGCATTAGAAAAATATGGTTGGCTAGAGGACTATCTTTGGAATGTCGTTAAACCTGATGCCGATAAGTATACTGCTAAAACCGCTTTAAGGGAAAAAGAAAGTGGATTTTTGAGCGGTTATTTTGTAAGGTCCCTTCCAGGAACCAAAGAGGTGATGCCTGTACAAGCATGTATGTTCATTAGTGATGAAGATGTTATGCAGACTGCTCACAATGTTATCATTGCTGAGGAAAACTCTGAACTACATTTGATTACTGGTTGTGCAACTGGTGACGATATAGGTTCAGCAATGCACGTTGGAGTATCTGAGATGTATTTAAAACCGGGTTCCAAAATAACTTTCACTATGATTCACAATTGGGCTGAACAAGTTGAAGTTCGTCCAAGAACAGGTGTGAAACTATGTGACGATACTACTTATATTAATAATTACATTTTAACCAGTCCAGTTAGCACAATCCAGTCATTCCCAACTGCTTACTGTGATGGTAAAAACTCAAGAGCTATTTTCCAAAGTATTCAAGGTGGTAAAAAGGATTCCATTATTGATGTAGGTTCAAGGGTTTTATTAAATGCTGAAGGTGCTAGGGGAGAAGTCATATCAAGAGCAGTTGCTCAGGATGAATCAAAAATCTATGCTAGAGGACACTTGGCCGGTAGTGTACCTGGTGTTAAAGGACATTTGGAATGTCACGGATTGGTATTATCTGACGACAGTTTTATTTATGCAGTTCCTGAACTTGAGGCTAGTTCCGCCAACTTGGAAATGTCTCACGAAGCTGCTGTAGGTAAAATTTCTGAAGATGAAATCAATTATTTGACTTCTAGAGGTATTAATGAAGAAGATGCGGAATCCATGATTGTTAGAGGA
>CAJGDA010000156.1 GCA_904501935.1 uncultured Methanobrevibacter sp.
ATGCAAAGAGGTTATATTTTGAACAAAAGAATCGATTTACATATGCACAGCCTATTCAGTGACGGAGAATTATTGCCTTCCGAACTCGCAAGAAGAGCTTTGAAGCTAAACCATGAAGCCATAGCTATCACCGATCATGTCGATTGGTCAAATGTGGATACAATTCCAGCCATTCAGGATGCTATTGACGATATCAATGCCAACTGGAACATTACTGTCGTTTTGGGAGCTGAAGTAACACATGCACCGGTTGAATCCATTGATGGAATAGCTGAAAGAGCAAAAGAATTAGGTGCTCAAATTGTAGTGGTTCACGGTGAAACATTAAACGAACCAGTGACTCCTGGAACAAATCGTGCTGCCGTTGAATCTGAAAATATTGATATATTAGGCCATCCTGGTTTGATTACAGTTGAAGAAGCAGAGCTTGCAAAAGAAAAAGGAATATATCTTGAAATTTCAGCTCGCCAGGGTCATTGCCTTGGAAACGGCCATGTCGCTAACGTTGCACGCGAAGTTGGAAACAAGCTATTGGTAAATACCGATACCCACTCACCAGACAATATCATCACTTTTGAAAAGTCATATGAAATAGCTTTGGGCGCTGGACTTACACATGACGAGGCTATGAAAGCGATTGTCGACAATCCCCGTGAACTCTTAAAAAGCAAAGGAATAATCTTATGAAAGCATCAAAACTTCTAAAAATCATTCGTGAAAATTTAAAGGACTACCCTATCGACTATCTCAAAAACAAGGTCACTGATGAAAGGTATAAAGATCCCCTGACTAAAAAATTGGCAAAGTATAACTCTGGCGTTTACGATGAAATATATGAAATAGAAATAACAGATGATTTTGAAATCAAGGACAGCATCATTAAAAACATGCGCTCAGATATCAGCTTTTATTTCGACAGGTATTCTGGAGGCGATGACGAAAACAAGAGATTCACAGAATACATTTCACTTTACCTGGCTCTGATAGCCAAAAGACCCCTTCACCCCTACAGCGAAGACAAAAAGGATGACGTTTACTATTTTGATGGAGACTATTATTGCAAGGGCCGTATGAAATATATCCACGATGAAAAGTCACTCTGCAGATATTGCGTTTGTAATACTGTAGGATTTAGTGGATTATTTTAAAACATCATATCTTAAAATCAAGTCCTTATCCAAAGAATATGAGTCAATCAACTCCAATTTAACGGCTTCATCCATAGTGTCAAATCCATCACCGTCAAAGAAAGTCTTTGCATTTGCCCCACCTACAATCATAGGGGCTACACAGATGCTTATCTCATCAATAAGGCCTGCCTTAATCATTGAGAAGTTCAAGGTTGATCCACCTTCAAGCATCAACTTGCCAATTCCTTCTTCATGCAGATAGCTCATCAATGCAACAAGGTCAACCCTTTCATCACCTGAAAAGAAAAACTTGACACCACGATTCTTGAATGTTTCATACTTTTCGGATTGCTTCAAATCATCCTTATATTCATTGGCAACGGCAATGATTGTTTTTGCATCTCCATTTGTAATTCTGGCATCGATTGGGGTTCTGCATTTGCTGTCGACTACAACCCTTACGGGATTGTCCTCCGGTTTTGCATCGATTTTATGGACTGTTAACCTCGGATCATCAGCCAAGACTGTTCCGATTCCAACCATTATGCCATCACATTCTTTTCTAAGTTCATGAACCCTTTCCAAATCTTTTTTACCGGAAATGTTTGAAGAACCGGTTGCAGTTGCGATTTTGCCATCCAATGTCATGGCTGCATTCAAGATTACATATGGCCTCATCATTCCACCTTTATATATGGTAAAACATTTCCTTAATTTGTAAAAAGTTCATTAATGTTTGGTTTTCAAGCATTCCAGGCATTGTTAATGCAACGAATATACCAATTAAACCGAATACTAATCCTATACCCCAAATTATTAATACAGCATCTCTTTCTGCAATTGGTTTTCTTAAAACCAATCTGATTAATGATTTGAATCCTTGTTCCGGCCTTACCAATTTGCCTTCATCATTTAATTGTGTTGGTTTTTGTTGTTGGCGGTTCATAAAACCTGCAGAGTAGAATTTTAAAGCAGCATCAATAATATTTGGCATTAATATGATAAATGCAATCAATTTCACCCTTCCGATAAATGCAATACACACAATAGCCGCTCCGATAATCAGTGTACCTGTGTCTCCAGGGAAAATTTTAGCGGGATATCTGTTGAAGTATAGAAATGCAACCAATGCTCCAAGCATACTCATAGAAATGATTGTTACATCGTATTTTCCTAAAATTATACATGCAATTGTCAAAGATGCCATTGAAATTATGCCTAAACCTGATTCGATACCATTGAGTCCAGCAAGCATATTTGTCAAGTTGGATCCAATTGAAAGGGCAATCGGAATAGTAATCAAGTATAATAATCCTACATTAGGCGGTGCAGCCCATATTAAAGGAAGGCCTGCCAAGAACAGAAGGAAGAATTTCTCCTTTGATGAAAGTGCAAGCAAATCATCTACAATTCCAATAATTCCAACAAGCAAAATCACAATAAGAACTATTGACAAATTAAATGCTAATAAGTCATGCATATAAATTCCGGAAAACATTCCTATAATAAATCCAAAAAGAATTCCAAATCCACCCATTTCCGCAACAACAGGTCTCCAGGATTTGTGAATGTCCTTTCCAACAATATCGGCAGCTTCAAGTTTTTGAATAATCCTTGGCATAGTTAATCTTGTTACAAAAAAAGATAGTAAACCGCAGATTAATGCTATAGCATATAAAGGAAGTTGTGGTAAAATCATCATGATTAATTATTTAGTATTCATTATTAAAATAAGTAATTATTTTTTGTTTAGGATATAATAAACACTCCTAAGGGGAATATCTAATTTCAAAGCTATTTCTTTTGCAGATAAACCCTCATTTTTGAGACGTTTTACAGTACCATGATTATGTTTTCTTTTTCTATTGTCAAAACTAGCTTTGCTTTTATTGAGTAAATAGTAAACCTTATTAAGCGAAATATCCAACTTTTCAGCAATTTCTTTTGGTTTTAA
>CAJGDA010000157.1 GCA_904501935.1 uncultured Methanobrevibacter sp.
AGTAAGAGTTCAATACTTCTAAGTTAGGGTATTTTTTGCCTACACGTTCTTCAGCAATTCTTTGAATAGATTTTGCTTGGGTAATTTTGTTTACACCCATTCTTTTAGGTTTACGACCGTTGAAACGACGGGTTTTTCTTCTTCCACCACGTCTTACTCTGGTTCTTACTAAAACGAAACCTTTTTTAGCTCTGTAACCTAAGCTTCTAGCTCTGTCGAGCCTGGTTGGTCTATCGATTCTTTGAACTGCCTTTTGTCTTCTCCATTTAGGAGTTCTTTGCCACATGAGTTCACGTACGTAAGACTCATCTGGGTTTTTCCATGCGTCTCTAATATATTTATACATAAATAACACCTTTTTGTTCAGCCACGAAGGCCACATCCATATGGGAACTTATCCCAAAAAAAGTATTTTAGCACTGCTAAAAAATAACAGTAATCAAATATTTGTTTTATGTATTTATAAATGTATCGTAAAAATATGGCAAAAATAAGATTATAATGTTTTCATATAAATATATAAGTTTCATATTATAAATTAATTATTATGAAGATGCCCGAAGAACTTGATTCAAAACTGCTTGCCCCATGCGGAATAAATTGCATAAGCTGCGAAAAATACCAAGACCCATGTGCAGGCTGTCTGATAAGCGATGACGGTAAAAGCAAGGCCAGTTTGAAATGTAAGATAAAATCTTGCTTCGACACTAAGAATTTCAGCTACTGCGGACGCTGCAGCGAGTTTCCATGCCCATTAATCAAGAAACATTCTAAAAAATACATCAAAAGGCATGATTTAGATACTTTAAGTTCGGCCAAAAGAATCAAAACTACAGGCATTGGAAGAATGATGGCACAAGATCGTGAAAGGTGGTCATGCCCTCAATGTGGAGGAGTCGTGAAATTCCAAACCAGATCCTGTAGTGAGTGCGGTTTTAATATTGATTAAATGAAAAATCTCATTAATTATATTGATATTAATTGCCAAATTTGCAAATTAAAAATAGCTATGATTAATTAAAATAAACTTGTTTTAAAAAAAAGATTTAAGGGATGATGGAATCTATATGGAAAAGTGAATAGTGGAGCTATTCACTTAATTTTTTATTTAAATCCCGTGCAACCAAATAATAATAAATGTAAAATCCGCACCAGGAAATAGCTGCAAATATGCATGCTATAATTATCCATTCTATGATAATGCCCATTCCAAGGTCAATCGGCATCCATTGAAGATAAATGGCAACGATGAATAATATTGCCATCCCAATACCCATTTGGAAGGCTATTTGAAGTGGAAATGCAATGTCGTCCCTTTCATAAATAATTCCGGTTAGAGAAAATCCCCATCCAACAACAATTGATCCTAAAAATGCATTTACTATTGTGGTGCCTGAAAAACTGATATTTTGAGGACCATTCTGCAAAGACATCAAAACCATGATAAACAATACAATAAAGCAGCCTACAAAAGCGCCCATTGCCAATCTTTTAATTAAGTCTACTTTCATTTTAACACCTATAAATCCAAAGCCTGTTTAAAATCCGGCAAATATTTCCTTGAGATATTGTCCTTTAAGCCGTTCTTAAGCTGTATGAACATCATTCCCTTAAGTGACGGAGCCACCCTTTCAACTTTTTTCAAATTGACGATAGTGGTTTTTGAAATCCTTACAAAATCGCTTGGCAAATTTTCTTCAACTTGATACAATGCTTTTTTAATTTGATATTCGCTATTTTCAGTGTATACCTTTACCTGCTTATTTTCAACCCTAAACATGTAAACATCACTGAACTCCAGAAGCGCAATATCAGATCCCTTTTTTACTGCCAACATTTCGCTTGAATCATCACTTTCGAGAATTGACATCGCCCTTGTGATATTGTCCGTTAACTCATCGGTATGAATATCGGCATAAGGCTCTTCAATATCTCTTGAAACAAATAAATTTACCTTCATAGTTTAATTCCTTAATTTGTCCATTTCCTCTTGAATCTTTTGCTCCCTATAAGCTTCGGTATCAAATTTGTCCATGAATACAAATGCCTTTATAAAATCAACAAATACTCCTATGCCCCAGAAAAATACCGGGAACAGTACCCACCAGAAATCCGGAGTAAAAATTAAATTAATTACTGCTAAAAATGCATTGACAATTACATACGCCTTGAAGTTTTTAAAGAATTTGATTTTTGCATCCGCTCTTTGTTCCGCTAGTACTCTTAAGCTATCACTCATCTAATCACCCATTTTTGAAAGTTCTTTATTTATCATCTTTTCTCTGTAATCATTAAGAGGATAAGCTTTTAAAAAGTCGTCTACAACTTCAATTCCCCAGAAAAACATTACAAACGCCAGTAACCAAAAGCTTTGTAAGAATATTATGCATATTACTGCTATTATAGTATTTACTATCAAATATTTATATAGATTTTCTTGAAACTTTATTTTTGCATCGACTCTTCTTTCCGCCTCTTCTCTTAAACTCATAATATCACCATTCGATATAAATAGTTAGTAAAGTAATATATAAATGACTATTTGGCGATTAGTCTAAGATGCAAAATTTGACTGCTAAAATGCAAAAAATAAGAATTGAAAATAGCGGCTACAATACAGCCACTAAATAATATAAAATTGCAGTTATCGCAGGAACTGTCAAGTTGTCGATTCCACCATAACTTAAAGCTTCACATACTGTTGCAACAGCAGAGATGACAATGATATATACTATATTGAATTCAGGCATTGTACATCCGATTGAAGTGAAAACCATCCACACAAAAACGCTCATCACGGTTGTAATGACAAACATTGTAAGTGATCCTTCAACGGATTTCTGACCTCCGAATACAGTATATTTGAGCTTTCCGAATTTTTGACCGATTAAAGCCGCAAATCCGTCACCGTATACCATAGGCACAATAGCTAAAGCAACAATCCAAATGTAGAATTTAGGATCGTTTGCCGGTGCAATCATTGTGAAAATAGCAATTAAAATTGTCCAGATTCCAGCATAGAAGAATAAACCCAATGCGTGGCCGGATTCGGTTACGCTGTTTTTAATTTTGATAGGG
>CAJGDA010000158.1 GCA_904501935.1 uncultured Methanobrevibacter sp.
AATGGTTGGGAAGCTGAAAAGGCAGACATATTATCCAATCCGGATTGCATTGCAACATTGTCTAAAGGTGAGGACAATCTAATCAATGCAGTCATGTTTCCAACTGCCACCAATCTGGATGACTACAAGATATTCATGGAAGATGCAATTTCCGATGATGGTGGGGTGATTTTGTCTTCGGATTTCATACGAATTGCCGATATGGATGCCATTAATCTTCATGCAAATATGGATACTCCTGAAATTAATTTTGACATCCATACTTATGTTTTCATAGAAAAAGGAAATATCTATATCTTTGAGCTTAGGACACTTGATGTTTCAGGCGAATCTGAAAGTGAGTTCAAAAATATCGTTTCATCACTTAAAATCTTAAAATAGCTGTGTGTACTCCAATAGGTAATCCATGTAATCCCTGTCAAGAATTTTTAAGGTTGAGATGTTTTGAGGGGTAGTGCCGGAACGTTCCTCTACAAGATTTCTCAATGATCTGTTTTTCATATGGGCATGAATTTCTTTGATGACAAACTCCATATTTTCAAGATTTTTCTTTTCCAATTCTTCTTGTGTGATACTTTCATAGATAGGATAAGTATCTAAATCATATGCTTTTGTTGGGGTTTGAAGAACATTCAATAGGCTGTAATAGTTTGCCGCATCCGCTAAAAATCCATCAATCCCCATATATGTTAAAATAGGCATAAATGAAAGTTCTGCAAATGGAAATATGAAGTAACTGGATTTTTTAGCTTCTCTCTTGAGTGTTACGATAACTTCAGCAAGGTCCCTAAAATTGGTTAATAGCATATCGCCATTGGCTATTATAAATCCGTTATATCCAATTTCTTCCAATTGTTTTAGGCATTCAACTCTCAAATCAATATACTTTGAACCTTGAATTACTGCAACATCACATACATCGACGTTTTCCTTTGCAAGCCTCAAGGTCTCTTTTACATTAAACTCTGCAATTTCGCGGTCAATGTTATGTGCTGATCCTTCACTTGGGGATATTTTCAATTCTCTTTTAAAAAATAATCTCGGTGTTATTTCGCCGTCAAGTTTTCCGATTCTTCCAGGTCCGTCATGTGATTTTATTTCGAATTTTTTTATCATTTATGTCTATCCTATTTGTTGTTATGTTAATTTTTGTTTTTTAGGTTAATATAAATTTTTCATCAAGTGGAACCTTTTTGATTACACAATTGAAAATTTTAGTAACCTTTATATATGTTCTTTTAAAGAATAATAGTATAGATTTGAGGTAAAAATCCTATGAAAATCTGAGGTGTGTTTTCAATGTCTATAATAAATCGTCTTAAATCCTTGTTTAAAGGAGAGAATGAGAATGAAGAAGCAGGCATCAATAATGATGTACTAAACACATCTGACGATGTCCAGGCTACATCTTCACAAATTGTAAATGATGATGTTGTCTCTGGTACTAAAACTACTGTTCCTAGGGAACCTACTTCTAAAGAACCTGTTGTTGAAGAACTTGTTGTTGAAGAACTTGTTGTTGAAGAGCTTGTTGTTGAAGAATCTGTTTCAGAGGAACCTATTGTTGAAGAAGCACCTGAAGATAACAAAAAAGATTTAACTTTCAAAAAAGACATCGAAACTTTTGAAAAAGAAGTTGCTGAGGAACTTCATGAAATCAAAGAAAAAGCTAAAGAAGCTATTGAAGCTATTGAAGAAGATGTTAAAGCGAAAGTTGAAGAAAATTCAAATGATAAAGATAAAGAGAGAGATAATATGACTTTATTGACTGATAAAGAATTATTAAATGATAGTAACCGTGACCCAGATTTCACTGCTGAGTTCATTGACTCAGGAATCGAAACTGTAAAACACTGTTTCCAATGTGGTACCTGTAGTGGAAGCTGCCCATCTGGAAGAAGAACTCCGTACAAAGTAAGACAAATCGTCAGAAAATGTTTATTAGGATTAAAAGAAGAAGTTATCACTGATGATGCTTTATGGATGTGTACTACCTGTTACACTTGCCAAGAAAGATGTCTCAGAAGTGTTAAAATTGTAGAAATTATCAAAAAAGCACGTAACATCGCAGCTCACGCTGGATACATGGCAAAACCACACAAAATGACTGGTGTATTTGTAATTAATACTGGTCACGCTGTACCTATTAACGATGCTGCAAAAGCTTTAAGAGTAAAAATCGGTCTTCCTGAGTTACCACCTACAACTCACACTTACCCTGATGCATTAGAAGAAGTACAAAAATTATGTAAAATTACCGCATTTGATGAATTAATCGGTTATGATGAAGCAACCGGCGGATTAAAAGAATAGATTTATGAGGAGAGTTATAATATGGAAATCGCATATTTCTTAGGTTGTATTATGAACAACCGTTATCCTGGTGTTGAAAAAGCAACCAGAAAATTATTTGAAGCATTAGATATTGAATTAAAAGACATGGAAGGAGCATCATGTTGTCCTGCTCCTGGTGTATTCGGATCTTTTGATGAAGAAACCTGGGCTACTATCGCAGCTCGTAACTTAACTCTTGCTGAAGACATGGATGCAGACATTATGACCGAATGTAACGGATGTTTCGGATCATTATTTGAATGTAACCACATCTTAAAAGAAGATGAAGAGAAAAAAGCAAAAATTAACGCTAACTTAGCTGAAATCGGTAGAGAATACAAAGGAACTGTTAATGTAAAACACTTCGCTCAAATCTTAAGAGACGATGTTGGATTTGAAAAATTAGCTTCCTTAATCGAAAAACCTTTAGACTTAAATGTAGCTGTACACTACGGTTGCCACTTCTTAAAACCTACCGAAACTATCGGTATCGAAGACCAAGCTGAAAACCCAGCAATCTTAGATGAACTTGTAGAAATCACTGGTGCTAAATCAGTTGACTACAAAGACAAAATGATGTGCTGTGGTGCTGGTGGAGGTTTAAGAGCTAGAGAT
>CAJGDA010000159.1 GCA_904501935.1 uncultured Methanobrevibacter sp.
CCACCTAAGTCAAATTTAGCTCTTGCATTACTGGTTACGCCTTTAAAATGACTTCCTATATCAAAAGCATCATCTTCAAAACCTGTTCCTCCACAGGCTTCACATTCCTTATAGTCCACAACAACTGAACCTATTCCTTTACATTTTGGACATTTAGTTTTCAATTTAAAACCCCTTGTTTATATAATGAAATTCTGTTTAAATAAATTCTGATTCTCTTTAACAATAGTATCACGTTGATTTTGATAAGTAGTAGCTTCATAAATCAAATCATTGGCTTCAGAAGCGTAATTTGTTCCTGTAGAATTTGAATGCACTTTAAAACATTCAATGGCTTCCTTCAATTTGTCAACAGCTTGGATTTTTAATTCCAATTCAGTGATAACTGTATCAATATACTTATTTTGAACATCATTTATATCTTTAGAAAATTCCGTTTTAATATCCTGTAGCTTATGTAGACTGTTATTATAATTATTGCCGGCAGAAATGGCTTTATTCATTGAGTCAGAATAATATTTATCATTGACTAATTGCACTGCCTCATTGTATTCGCTATCTCCTTCAACAATGGAATTGCTAATATCTGGCATGGTTTTATTAATATTATCTACAGAACTATCAATTAAAACAATAGCTGCTGAAATAACTATCAACGCTAAAATAAAAATTATTAATTTACTATAACTAGACACGATATATTCTATATAAAAACAAGTAATTAAAATTTTTCATGCAAAAAATAATAAAAAAAGAAAGTTTAAAAAATGAATTTTAAACCTATTCTGCGGACCAAAGACCGTGTTGATTACAGAATGCTAATACAGTCATGTCTTTAGTGCAGTTTATAGTGAAAGTTGCTTCTGGAGCATCACCAGGTTTGAAGTGTTTGATGTATTGTTCACAATTGGATTCAACTAGTACAAATTGAATGTAGTGATCATCATCCATTGGGTGAGCTGCTTCACCGACTTTAACGGTGATGTCATTACCATCAATTTCAACAACCGGTTTGTGTTTAGGGGATTTTTCTCCTTCGGTTTGTATAGGGAATTCGAGCATATGTTCTGAACATGTTTTTCCATCACCTTTAGCTAAAAGTTGAACAATACTTGCACAATCATCACATTTTAATATTTTTACCATTTAAACATCTCCTTTAATAAGTTAAAGATATTTTAGTAATCAAAGTATTTATTATTATTGATTGTTTTCCTGGTAGTTTTCAATAGCTGCCTGAAGCCCATCTGCTGCAAGGTTTGAACAATGCATTTTAATTGGTGGAAGACCGTCAAGTTCTTCTGCAACGTCATTTCTAGAAATTTGCAATGCTTCGTCCAAGGTTTTTCCAACAGCAATTTCTGTAATCATGCTGCTGGTTGCAATAGCTGCACCGCAACCAAAAGTCTGAAATGAAATATCTTGAATTACATCATCTTCAACTTTGATATAAATAGTCATTAAATCTCCACATGTTGGGTTTCCAACAGTTCCAACGCCATTTGCATCTTCCATCATTCTACAGTTTCTTGGGTTTGCAAAGTGATCCATTACTTTTTCTGAATAATCCATATTAACACATCCTACAGTCATCACCGTGTTTTTTACACATTACGCTATCATAATCTAACTCTTGATTCCATAAAGGAGAAATTTCCCTTAATCTGCGAACAGCATCAGCAAGAGTATCTACAAATTCATCAACATCAAAACTATCGCTTTCAGGTGCCAATGACAACCTTAAAGATCCATGAACGTCAACAGGGTCAAGACCTAAAGCAGTAAGAACAGGTGAAGCTTCTAGCTTATTTGAAGAACAAGCGGAACCTGTTGAGGCTTGATAACCTTTAGAGTCCAATATGAGAACTAATGATTCTCCTTCAATAGCTTTAAATCTGAAATTGACAAGATTTGGAAGTCTATGCTCAATATCACCATTTACATAAGATTCAGGAATAGTGCTTAACACTTTTTCTATGAGCTCATCCCTAATGGAAGATAATTTAACATAATGCTCATCCAATTGGCTTGCCGCTAACTCGCATGCTTTGCCGAATCCAACAATTCCAGCAACGTTTTCTGTACCTGCCCTGATACCTCTCTCTTGACCTCCACCATGAATAAGAGGTACAAGATTAGTTCCTTTTTTAATATATATTGCCCCGACACCTTTAGGGCCATTAATTTTATGGGAAGATAAGGAAAGCAAATCTACATTCAATTTCTCAACATCCACCTCAATTTTACCAAAAGTCTGAACCGCATCAGTGTGGAATATGATTCCTTTTTCACGTGCAATTTTACCAATCTCTTCAATAGGTTGGATTGTACCAATTTCATTATTACCATGCATTATGGTTATTAAAATTGTTTCTGGAGTTATGGCTTCTTTTAAGTCTTCAACTTTTATAATACCATTTTCATAGACCGGCAAATAAGTAACTTTAAAATCAAGTGATTCTAAGAATTTTAAAGTCTCTTTAACAGCAGGGTGTTCGAATTCAGTTGTGATTATATGCTTGCCCTGATTAAGATATTTAAAAGCAATTCCTTTAATTGCTAAATTATCTGATTCTGATCCACCGCCTGTGAAAATAATTTCATCCGCTTTTGCATTAATGGCATCAGCCACTCTTTGGCGAGCTTGATTTAATGCTTTTTTAGATTCACGACCAAATCTATAAAGAGTGGAAGGATTTCCAAACACTTCAGTGAAATATGGTTTCATTTCTTCAAAAACTTCTTGGCTTACTTGTGTAGTTGCTGAGTTATCTAAATACATTCTTAATCTCCCAATTGCATTTTAAAAATTTGAAATTAGATAGTAATTTATATACTATCTAATGCTTGACTTAAATCATCAA
>CAJGDA010000160.1 GCA_904501935.1 uncultured Methanobrevibacter sp.
CATAGCATGGGGGTTATACCTGGTCTCGTTTCGATCCCAGTAGTGAAGTCCTTTTGTGTTTTGTTTGTGTACTATGGTTTTCTATGGGAATTTCATTTCGCTGCAAGCCTTCTATTACAATTATTACTTACTTTTTTTGACAGTTTTTTATTTTAATAATTTTATAGCTTAATACATCTATTGCATAATTTTTGGTGATTTTTTGAATATAAAAATATTAGATACAACATTACGTGATGGGGAACAAACTCCTGGTGTTTCTCTAACCGCTCAAGAAAAATTAAGAATTGCAACCAAGTTAGATGAAATTGGTCTGGATTTTATTGAAGCAGGTTCTGCAATTACTTCTGATGGTGAAAGGGAATCCATTAAAGAAATTACAAAACAAGGGTTTAATGCTGAAATCTTAAGTTTTTCTAGACCTTTAAATGTTGATATTGATTATTGTTTAGATTGTGATGTGGATGGTGTTAATTTAGTTGTTCCTACATCAGATTTACATATTTCAGATAAATTAAAAACTACACGCGATAAGTTAATTGAT
This sequence comes from uncultured Methanobrevibacter sp., assembly GCA_904501935.1. Taxonomy (GTDB): domain Archaea; phylum Methanobacteriota; class Methanobacteria; order Methanobacteriales; family Methanobacteriaceae; genus Methanocatella. The sequence continues at coordinate 545 of CAJGDA010000160.1, forward strand.
TTATCTAATAATGCTATCGATTACTGTAAGGATCATGGTTTAATTGTTGAATTGTCTGCTGAAGACGCTTCCAGAAGTGATGTTGATTTTCTAAGATTGGTTTTCCAAAATGCTATCGAGCATGATGCAGATAGGATTTGCATCTGTGATACAGTAGGCATATTAACACCAGATACCTCTTTTGATTTATTTAATAAGTTTAATGATTTCACTGTCCCAATAGCAGTGCATTGCCATAATGATTTTGGTCTTGCTGTTGCCAATACTTTATCTGCACTTAAAGGTGGTGCTAGCGAATTACATTCCACTATTAATGGTATTGGTGAGAGAGCAGGCAACACATCTTTTGAAGAATGTGTTGTTAGCATTGATAGATTGATGCCAGAATTTTCAACCAATGTTAAAATTAATGAAATTTATGATATTTCCAAATTAGTTGCAAGGTCTACTGGTGTTTATATTCAACCTAATAAGGCAATTGTTGGTGAAAATGCTTTTGCCCATGAATCAGGTATTCATTCCGACGGTATTATTAAGAATTCCGCCACTTATGAACCTATGACACCTGAACTCGTTGGAAGAAAACGCAAGTTCATCATTGGTAAGCATATGGGTACTCATGGTTTGGATAATCGCCTTAAGGAATTAGGATTAAATGTTGATAAAAATCAGCTTCAACAAATATGCAATGATATTAAGGATTTGGCCGATAAGGGCAAAACAGTCACTGATGTTGATTTGCAGGTGATTGCAGATAATGTTTTAGAGATTAATCATGAAGATAGAATTAAACTTGATGAGTTGACTATCGTTTCTGGAAATAAGGTCATGCCTACCGCTTCTGTTAAAATCACATTTGATGATGATGAAATTCTTAATGCAGGTGTTGGTTTAGGTCCTGTTGATGCTGCAATTAATGCTTTGAAAACATTGGATGTTTTCAGTGATGTTGACTTGATTGAGTATCACGTAGATGCTATTACCGGAGGTACTGACGCATTTATTGATGTAATTATCAAGTTGCAAAAAGGTGATAAAGTTGTATCAGCCAGAGGTACCGAACCTGACATTATCAATGCTAGTGTGAAGGCATATATTGCTGGAGTTAATAGATTATTGCGTGATTAGGTGTTTGCATGTATATGGATAATCTTCAGATATTAGGTTTTAGAGCAACAATTAATTCTGTTGAAGAAACACTTGATTTAATTAATAGTATCAAAAAAGATGATGAAATTATTCAACTTTTAAATGCGGATTCTATCGTTTCTAAAAACCATATTGTTCATGGTGTTAACCAAGCAATTCTTGCTTTCGAGAGAGGCGAAAATTTGGCAAAAGATATCAGTGTTGAAATTGCACTGAGATGTTCAGCTCAAAGGCAAATTTCTAAGGCTTTTAAAATTTTGGGCTTAAAAGAAGGTGAAATGAATTTATGTGCAATTTTAATAGATTGTGATGATTATACTTCTGAATTATCATCAATCTTCACATTAGATGAAAACGTTTTTATTCCCGATTTGAAAAATTTAGCTGAAATCTATAAAATTAGTGATGATGAACTGAAGACAATGTCAATGGAAGAGATTATAATCGATAGGATAACCAAACTTACTGTAGATTATTGATTCTTAACTCTTCAATTATTTTATCCAAATATTCCTCTTTCAGACAGGAATAATCCAAATTTTTAATTTCTATTGCAATCGCTTTCTGTTTTATACGATTATAATTTGGGCATGTTGTAATAAATCCACTTTTATCTGTTGTTAATGATTTCTTCAAATTCCAACTAATTGATTTAGCATCTTCATGGGGAATAATTACATTAACCCCCCTTTTATCTTTGTGGATTGTATTTTCAAGGTGTTTTTTTAGATAGCAGGTTGCATTTAATGTAAACTCTAATTTTTCTGAAACATTGTCGAGTTCACTATCTATACCGCTGCATACAATTTGTGATGTTTTGCTTAATTTTTGAGGCAGCGCTGTTTTTTTGAAAATTTCATCATTGTCAGTTGAAATAAATCCTCCGCTTCCAACATTAATTATTTTGGGAGAACCGGTAGACGCAAGAATGATATCTGAGTGTCTTCCTAATTTTTTTTCTTTATCTCCAATTCCGGCTGATGCATCTTCAATAGTTATGATTTTGTTATTTTTACAGTATTTTGATATTGCCTTGGTGTCTTGTTCTGCGCAATATCCTGCAAAACTAGTGTAAATTAATGCGGAATTTTCCATTATATCTAATTCATCAATATAGTTGGGGTTAATAATGCCTAAATC
>CAJGDA010000161.1 GCA_904501935.1 uncultured Methanobrevibacter sp.
AGTGACTGGAGTTGATTCTGATAAAAAAACTGTCACTTACGAAAAAAATGGTAAAGAAACTGTCATGGATTATGATAAATTGGTTCTTGCAACCGGCGGCAATCCATTTGTACCTCCAATGCAGGGGATAGATTTAAAAGGTGTATTTAAAATAAGGAATATTGCTGATGGTATTGAAGTTCAAGAAGCAATGAAAGATGCAGAAAGCGCAATTGTTACTGGTGCCGGTTTAATTGGTATTGAAATAGCATTTGCACTTAAAAAACAAGGTTTAAATGTTATTTTAAGTGAAATGATGCCACAAATTGTTCCTAGATCAATTGACAAGGACATGTCTGATATTTTAGTAAAATACCTTGAAATGGAAGGCATTAAAGTTGTTTTAGGTAAACCGATTACAAAATTGTTAGGTGACGGTAAAGTTGAAAAGGCATGCTTCGGTGATGAAGAAATTTATGATGCGGATATGGTAATCATGGCCACAGGCGTAAGGCCTGAACTTAAACTGGCTGAAATGGCAGGATGCAATATTGGAAGATGGGCCATCATTGTAAATGATAGGATGGAAACATCAGTAGACGATGTTTATGCAGTCGGGGACTGTGTTGAATCAAGAGATTTGATTTTAGGTTCAAATACCATTTCTCACTTAGGAACTACTGCTGTAAGACAATCAAAAACATTGGCTCGGACAATATGTGGCAAAAAATCCAAATTCAATCCTGTTTTAAATTCAATGGTATCTAAAGTAGGTAAGTTAGAGTTTGGTGCTGTTGGATACACTACAAGTTTTGCTATGCAAAACCAAATCAGGCCAGTTGTACAGAAGGTTCAAGCACTTACAAGAGCCAGGTACTATCCAAATGCAAAACCAATGGATATTAAGGTTATATGTGATGGAAACGGAACCATTATTGGTTGCCAAATCATAGCTGAAGAAAGGGTAGCTGAAAGAATCGATACTATGACATTAGCTATCACTGAAGGTTTAACCTGCTTTGATTTAAGCAATATGGAATTCGCTTATGCGCCACCAGTATCAATGGTTACTGATCCATTAATTCTTGCTGTTGAAGAGGTAAGTAAAAAATTTAATTAAAAAATATGGGAGATGAATAGAATGGCACAACATGGACACGGTCATCATGGTCACGGGGGTCAAATGACTCCGGAACAACAAAGGCAAATGATTGAACAGGAATTAAGATTAGCTAAGAATTTAGGTCAAATCAAGCATAAAATAATTGTTATGAGTGGAAAAGGAGGAGTTGGAAAATCCACTGTCGCAGCCAATATTGCTGAAACATTACAAAGTTTAGGTTATAAGACAGGTATTTTGGATGCAGATATTCATGGTCCTAACATTCCAAAAATGTTAGGGGTGGAAATGCTTGAAGAGCAATTTAACCAATATCAGTTTGAAACTTTTAAAGAGATTACTGAAAGTGCAATGGCTAATGAAACATTTAATAGTGAGGAGGAACAAGCAGAATTCATTAAGTCAAAACAAGAAGAGTACAGACACTCAATGTTTCCGGTAGTCTTGCCAAGCGGTTTGAAAGTAATGTCAATGGCATTTTTAATCGACAGCATTGATAGGCCTATTATTTGGAGAGGCCCTCAAAAGACTGGAGCTATCAAACAGTTGATTTCCGACGCTCATTGGGGAAGCCTTGATTATCTAATCATAGATAATCCTCCTGGAACTGGAGATGAACCATTGACTGTTTTACAGACAATTCCTGATGCTGATGCGGTGATTATGGTAACCACACCTAATGTCGTATCACAGGAAGATGTTTTAAAATGCGTTAAAATGGTTGAATTGATGAATATCCATAATATTGGTCTTATTGAAAATATGGCATATTATGTCTGTCCTCATTGCGGTGAAAAACTCCACATTTTCGGTAAAGGCAATGGTGAATTGTTTGCTGAAGAAATGGAAATTGAGTATTTAGGCGATTTGCCTATTGAAGAAAAAGTTTCTGATGCACCAAATCAGGATGCAGTAATCTCTACACTCGATCCTGATGATGCCGTTTCAAAAAGATTTGTTGAAATCGTTAAAGATATTCAAGACAAATTCATAAAAGACTAATATTTATGATATAGCTCACGCGAGCAATATTTACGATGTATCCTAAGAAATTAGGATCCTCTTTTAATTTTTTAAAGTAATCTAATTTTTCAATTACATATTCCTTATTTTCATCCATTACATTCAGTGAAAAGTATTGCATTCCATTGATGTATTCGGCTTTGTCTGTAAAAATTGGAACTAGATATTCTCCATCATTTGCATATGGGATTCTTACGGGTTGTGAATCCTCAACTGATATGATAAATTCCTTATCTTTGATATATTCCTTAATTTCTAATTCGGTTTTATCGATTGCATTTTGGTTTTGGTTTTCGCTATGCATATAAATCATATTGATATGATTTTTCAATTCAGGGTGTTTTATTTCTTCAATTTTCATTGTATATCCTTTTGGTTTTTATTGTTATTTAATTTTTTTATGTATTCGTCAACTTCTTCTTTTGGAATGAATTTTAATGCAGCTGAGTTTATGCAATATCTTTTAGAGCCTCCAGGTCCGTCATGAAATAGGTGACCCAAGTGTGAATTTGCTTTAGCGCTTCTAACTTCAATTCTTGTTGTTCCATGTGAAAAATCCCTGTTTTGTGTTATTGCATCTTCTGAAATTGCTTTTGAAAATGCAGGCCAGCCACATCCTGAGTCAAATTTGTCTTCGGAAGAGAATAAAATTTCAC
>CAJGDA010000162.1 GCA_904501935.1 uncultured Methanobrevibacter sp.
AAAAATTGCTGGAATTGATAATATGAAACTGAATTTGGCTGCAAATTCCTTATCAAGTCCTGCCACTAAACCGGCTGAAATTGTAGTACCTGAACGTGAGAGACCTGGCAATACTGCGCACGCTTGTGCCAATCCCATGAACAATGCTTCTTTTTTAGTAATGTTGTTCAAATTAATATTTCCACCAGGCATTCTTTGGGATAGGTAAAGTATAGTTCCTGTTACAAACAGGAAGAATGCCGGAACATAAAGCGCACCTGCAAACAATGAATCAACAGCATCTTCAAATAGCACTCCCACAATACCAACAGGAATTGTAGCTAGAATCACATACCAAGCAAGTCTTTTATACGGGTCATCACGGAACCCTTGCATAAACCGTCCTTGCAAGATATCACCTATGCTTAACCACCATGACTTAAGCATTTTAATAATATCCCATCTAAAGAACCATAAAACTGCAATTAAAGTTCCTAAATGAAGAAAAACATCGAAAGCTAAAGAACTTTCGACATTCAAAATATTATGAGCAAAAACTAAATGTGCTGAACTACTAACCGGCAAAAATTCAGTTAATCCTTGTACAACACCAATAATTATTGCTTGAAGTATATTCATTGTCTACACCGCTTAGATGTATGATAACCATTCGTATTTATCTTCTACTTTAGCTTCTACAATGTCAAAGAAAGCAGATTGTAATTTTTCAGAAATCGGTCCTCTTTTACCGATACCAATGGTTCTGCGGTCAATTGAACGAATTGGAGTTACTTCTGCAGCAGTTCCAGTGAAGAATACCTCATCAGCAGCATATAATCTTTCTCTTGAAATAACTTCTTCAACTACTTCATAACCTAAATCACGAGCTACATTCATGACTGAATCTCTAGTGATTCCTTTGAGGTTGGAAGATGACATTGCCGGAGTGAATAGTTTTTCGCCTTCAACAAGGAAAATGTTTTCTCCACTACCTTCAGAAACGTGACCTTCATAATCAAGCATAATAGCTTCATCAAATCCATTGTCAATAGCTTCGAGTTTTGCTAATTGGGAGTTCATGTAATTAGCACCGCATTTTGCTAATGCTGGGAAAGTGTCAGGCGCTGGTTTTCTCCATGAAGATACACCAATATCCACACCGTTTTCCATTCCTTCTTCACCTAAATATGATCCCCATTCCCAAGCTGCAATAACTACATTAACAGGACATCCTAAAGGATTTACTCCTAATTCTCCATATCCTCTAAATACGATAGGGCGGATGTAACATGCTCCTAAATCATTTACACGAAGGGTTTCTAAAATAGCTTCTTCAATTTCTTCTTGTGTATAAGGAATATCAATTTTATAGATTTTTGCAGAATCGAATAAACGTTGTACATGCTCTTTTAAACGGAATACAGCAACACCGTTTTCATTTTCATATGCACGAATACCTTCAAAAACGCTAGTACCATAGTGGACAACGTGAGAAAGTACTGAAATATTTGCGTCTTTCCATTCGACAAATTCTCCGTCCATCCAAACTTTAGTTTCTTTATCGTCCCATGCCATTTTATCACATCATATTTTTGTGATAAAATATATGTTTTTTATATATATTAAAGTTACTTTGTTCAATTTTTATTAATAATGCAAAGATATATATAATAGTAAATTCATAATATATTTTGTTGGTTCCGTGGTCTAGTGGTATGATACCTCCCTTACAAGGAGGGGATCACGAGTTCGAATCTCGTCGGAACCACTCCCTAATTTTTTAAAATTTTTTATTGATTCAGTCTACTTTTTCAACATTCAAATAGTATATTTTTACACTAATTTTGGATTATCTACCATAATTTTACTCAAAATATTTTAAGATAAATGGTGTTTTGTATATTAATTACCTATCAAATTAAAATATGAACAATATTCAACGAAATTATTATTATAATACTTAAAAATCATAAATAATAAGATTTAAATAGTTTCTTAATTAAATTATTAATATCGATAAAGGAGACTAAATTATGGTAGTAAAAATTGCTATTATTAAAAGTGGTAATATTGGTACTTCACCAGTAATTGACCTATTGTTAGACGAAAGAGCAGACAGACCAAATATCGATGTAAGAACTTTTGGATCTGGAGCAAAAATGAACCCTGAACAAGTAGAAGACGTCGTACCTAAAATAGACGCTTTCGAACCTGACTTCGCAATCTTCATTAGCCCTAACCCAGGAGCACCTGGACCAGCAAGAGCAAGAGAATTATTATCTGAAAAAGATGTTCCTGCTATTATCATTGGTGACGCACCTGGTAAAGGTAAGAAAGATGAAATGGACGAACAAGGTTTAGGTTACATCATTGTTATGTCTGACCCAATGATTGGTGCAAAAAGAGAATGGTTAGACCCAACTGAAATGGCTATCTTCAACTCCGACATCTTAAAAGTATTAGCTGAAACCGGAGCATTAAGATTAGTACAAAAAACCATCGATGCTGTAATTGCACAAGCAGACGCTGGAGAAGAAATTGAATTACCTAAACTCATAGTTACTGCTGAAAAAGCTGCAGAAGCTGGTGGATTCGCAAACGCATACGCAAAAGCAAAAGCTATTGCTGCATACGAAATGGCTGGATCAGTTGCAAACTTAGACATGAAAGGTTGTTTCATGACCAAAGGTTTCGAAAACTTCATCCCATTAGTAGCTGCTGCTCACGAAATTGCTGCATGTGCTGCTAAATTAGCACAAGAAGCAAGAGAAATCGAAAAAGCAAATGATACTGTT
>CAJGDA010000163.1 GCA_904501935.1 uncultured Methanobrevibacter sp.
ATTGCAATCAAGGCAACAAAACATATGGGCGACATTAAAAATGCTTTAGGTAGAAGTGATAAGGCAATCAGTGCCTTAAGCTATGAATATACCTATTTGAATAATTGCATCGGTCAAGAAGTTGGCTTAAAACATATATATTCTGAAAAGATTCATGTTGGAATTCTTGAAAGCATAGACGGGGAAACAGCCGTATTGAAAGATGGAAATAAAATTAAGAAACTTCGTATGGCAAATATCAGGATTTTGCTGCCAATGGAACTTTACCAATGGAAGATTGAGAATCTGAATACCAAAACCGAATCCATAAGCTGCGTATTTCCAAAGAATGTCCATGTCGAAACCATAGAAAATACTGTCATGAATATCGAGAATATCATCGACATTAGATTAACTGACGCTTACAATGGCCCCCAAATTGATGATGATTCCATAAGCTTGACTTTTGAAGTTACCGGGCTTTATAAAGAGGATATCGAAAAAGTTATAAAACTATTTACAGGATTTGGCGGAATTATCAGATAAGTTGTTTTAAAGTGTACGAACAAATATTAAAGTGTCATTAAGTAATTAAATTTTTAATTTAAATATAACGCTTTAATTTTTATTTTTTTAATAAAATCAATAAATTTAAACTGTTAAAATATTAATTACCAATTTAAAGTCAATAATATAATAAACAAATTATTTTTAGTTAGTTTTGAAAAATCACCAAAACCGAAACGTTTATATAGTAAGACATACACAGATTAGTTTGTCAATAAAGTTACAAAAAGTAACAAAAAGATTTTGACAAATTACAATTATTACATTACAGCCATTAAAAGGAGATGATATCATGGCAGAAAACGAAATTACATTAAAAGTTGCAGAAGCAATATCTCAAAAAGATGTTGGACAAGGCGTGGCAAGGCTTGATCCAAATGTCATGGACGATTTAGATATTAAAGAACGGGATTTAGTTGAAATCGTCGGAGAAAAAAGAACTGCAGCTATCGCTCTTCCTTCACAAACCGACATTGGTCTTGGAGTTATTAGAATCGATGGATTAGTCCGTAAAAACTCCGGAGCAACCATTGGAGGTGAAGTCACAGTTAAAAAAACTAAAGCAACCGAAGCAAAAAAAGTTGTTTTAGCTCCAATTGAAAATAACATCCGTGTACAAGGAGATGTGCGCGGTTTATTCGCTGGAAAAGTAATGGTTCAAGGCGACATCATCGGATCACAAATCAGAGCCCCAAGGCCAAGTATGAACAGGGGCTTTAATAGCATATTCGATGAATTGATGGACTTTACACCAGCAATGAAAGAAATTAAATTTGCAGTAGTTTCAACAAATCCAAAAGACATTGTTATTGTCGGTCCAAATACTGAAGTTCAACTTCATGAAACTCCAGTCGACGTAAGCAAAATCGAAGGTGTCGGAAACCTTGTTGACGTAAGCTACGAAGACATTGGTGGTCTAAAAGAAGAAGTTAAAAAAGTAAGGGAAATGATTGAAATTCCTCTTAAAAGACCTGAACTCTTTGAAAAATTAGGTATTGCACCACCAAAAGGAGTATTGATGCACGGACCACCAGGTACCGGTAAAACATTACTGGCCAAAGCTGTGGCTAGTGAAAGTGATGCCCATTTTATTGCAATCAATGGGCCTGAAATCATGAGCAAATATGTAGGTGGATCTGAAGAAAACTTAAGAGAATATTTCGAAGAAGCAGAAGAAAATTCACCTTCAATCATATTTATCGATGAATTAGATGCGATTGCGCCAAAAAGAGAAGAAACCAATGGAGAAGTTGAAAGAAGAACCGTTGCCCAACTTCTAACATTGATGGACGGACTTAAATCCCGTGGCCAAGTCGTCGTAATTGGTGCAACAAATAGACCAGATTCTCTTGACCCAGCACTTAGAAGGCCGGGAAGATTCGACAGAGAAATTGAAATAGGAGTACCTGACTCTGAAGAAAGAAAAGAAGTGCTAGAAATCCATACAAGAAACATGCCTCTTGCAGATGATGTAGACCTCGACAAAATCGCAAATACCACCCACGGATTTGTAGGAGCCGATCTCGAATCATTATGTAAGGAAGCTGCAATGAGAGTAGTGAGAAGAATCTTGCCAGAAATCCAAAACGATGAAGAGATTCCAAAAGAAGTATTGGAAAAAATAGTAGTTACTGGAGACGATTTTAAATCAGCTCAAAAAGAAATCCAACCTTCAGCTTTAAGAGAAGTCCTCGTTCAAATCCCAGATATCAAATGGGATGATGTAGGCGGTCTTGAAGATGTTAAACAAGAACTCAAAGAAGCTGTTGAATGGCCATTAAAACACCCTGATACCTTCCAACGTTTAGGCATAAGACCTCCAAAAGGAACATTACTTTACGGAATTCCTGGAACTGGTAAGACATTACTTGCGAAAGCTGTAGCTAGTGAAAGTGAAGCAAACTTCATTTCAGTAAAAGGTCCTGAACTTCTATCAAAATGGGTCGGAGAATCTGAGAAAGGCGTAAGAGAAGTCTTTAGAAAAGCAAAACAAGCAGCGCCAACAGTAATCTTTTTCGATGAAATTGACGCAATAGCCAGTGCACGCAGCGGAAGCGATACTGACAGTGGCGTTACC
>CAJGDA010000164.1 GCA_904501935.1 uncultured Methanobrevibacter sp.
AATTATATATTTATGATTTAATTTTTGTTTATCTTCTAATATAAGAGTTATGAAAAAATTAATCCAGTCGGAACAAAATAAGATTTCAAAAAAAATCTGGCAAAAACGTTTTTTAAAATTGCCGGATTACATTAACTGTACTTCAAATCGATTTTAAGCCCGTAAATAACATAGACAATCATGAAAAATGCAATCATCAAGAATATAAATCCAAAAATGAATATGGACATTACCCCTAAACCGTCAACTAAAAATCCTCCTATTGCAATTCCAATAGCAATTCCGCCATTTAAAATGGATAGAAATACGCCGTTTGCAAGCTCTAAATTATAGGACAATACTGATGTTTCTATGTATTGTATGAGATTGTATCCCATTCCGTCGAGGATTCCAAATATCAGCACCAAAATCAAAACCGGAATCAGATAACCTGCAAAGAAATACAATGCCAGAAATACTGCCCCGCACACAAGATGGAAAATTACCAATGTAGCCTTATCCTTCATCACTATCAGCTTGCCTCCAAGCCATGTTCCAAAAATTGAAAAGATTCCGTAGGCGAAAAGAAATATGCTTAGTTTGTAAGTGTAGATGTGGCTTACGGTTTGAAGGAAGTATGGAAGATAGTTATATACTATACTTGCTCCTATAGGCATCATTATTATGGCTATTGAAGAGAGTATGAATTCTTTTGACTTCAAGCCGGATAATGGCATTTCGTTTTCCTTTCTTCCCGGCATTTTTGGAAAGAACACCAGGATAAGAATCAGTGTTAAAAAGTTTATTGCAAAAATCCAGGTCATTGCCGCCTGATAGCCTAGGATTGTCCCAAGTCCTGTTGTAATAGGCAGGCCAACAATGCTTCCGACTGATATGCCGAGAAGTATTTTGGTAATGTAGTCCTGCTTTTCACCTTCAGGTGCAATTTCTTCACATACTGTAAGGGCAATTGAAATGAAAGCCGGATAGAAAATTGCTGACAAGACTCTGAATAGCAAAGCAACAGCAATGCTTTTGGTAAATATTATGACAATATTTGAAAGTGCAAAAATCGACAGGATTAAAAGAAATACCTCTTTTCGCTCGAACCTTGAAAAGAGAACTGGAACAAAAAGTCCGCATATTGCAATGGTGAAGGTGAATGAACTTACATACAATCCTGAAATTGCAATTGATGTATTAAAATACTCTGAAATTTGAGCAATTATTCCTATAATGCTTAAGGGAGTGTTGATTCCAAGAGAAGACAACATCAGAATATATAAAAGAATTTTAGGATTGCTTTTCATAATTTTCACGATTTATTTTATAACATTTGTTATGAATTAAATGCTATAAATAACTTTACAAAAAATCTTAAAAAGAAGTTAACTCAGCAATTGAGAAATTGCATCATATACCTCTTTGTGATTATTTGACCATTCATCAACTTTAAAATTGCTGACAGCTGCTTTAAAAGCATCATCCAAATCATAAAGAGGCTTGTGATTTAAAAACCTGTCTATTTCAAATAAAACACTGATGGAACCAGGTTTTCTTTCTATAATATTTCCCGTGCTGACATCATTCTCATTTGATATTAAGATGGCCAACTGAATAATATAGGACAGTGCATCACTGAATTGACCCTTATCGATATTAATATAGAAAAATGCAGACAGATAATTAAAGTATAAATCATATTTAATATCATTTCTCTCTTCTTTTGCGATTTTAAAATCAATATAGTTTTCAAGTGTAACTTCAATGGATTCGCTGCCGCAACTGAGATAGTAATTTTTAATATCTTCAAAATCAAAAGCGGTCAAAAAAGTATTATAAAAGGTCTTTAATTCAAATAATGGATCATTTTCTTCAATGGAAACATTTCCAAAAATCTCATCCGAATCAATTCTGTCTTTCAAATCATCCAGCATCAAATCCAAATCAAAATTTTCGATTTGCTTTATAATTTCATCTTTGCAGTTTTCCTTTAAAAAATCGGATGAATTTTGATGATTACCATTACTCTGATACATGAAACACCATTAAAGATTAAAAATAGTCTGATAAAAAAAGCTGTAAAAAAAATAAAAAAAAGAAATAGAGAAATTAATCTCTAAATCTATTTACCTAAGTCTTCAAGAGCAGCACTGATTTGTGCCATAATTTGCTCGGTTTTGAAGTGTTGTTGGTTCATAGCACCAGATGGACAAGCACCTACACAGGTTCCACATCCTTTACATAATGCGGAGTTAATTTGTGCAAATTCTTTTCCACCTACACCAGTTGCGATTGAAATAGCATCGAATGGGCATAATTCAACACATACTTGGCAAGCACCACAAACGGTTTCGTCGTTGGATGCAATAATAGGTTCGATTTCTACTTCTCCTTTAGCCATTGGGATTGCTGCTCTAGATGCTGCAGCTGAACCTTGTGCTACGGAGTCAGGAATATCTTTAGGACCTTGTGCTACACCAGCAATGTAAACACCGTCAGTTAAGGTGTCAACAGGTCTGAGTTTTGGGTGAGCTTCCATGTAGAATCCGTCTGCAGATCTGGAGAGACCTAAGGTTTGTCTGAGTTCGTCAGATCCTGCGGAGTGTTCGAGACCT
>CAJGDA010000165.1 GCA_904501935.1 uncultured Methanobrevibacter sp.
AGAAATCCTCCGGGTGATGATTCATATCCTATGATATCAATATTATTTTCAAAAAACAACAAAATAGGCGTAAGTGTATTGTCACTTACAATACTTGAATTAATCAACAAAGATCAAATCAAATGTGACATTGATTTGGATAATCCTTATGAAGTCGGCAAGAAGCTAACTCCACAAGATATGGAAGTCATGAAAAAAATTACCCTTAGAATCGCAAATAAGGGCGAGATGAAAACTTCCGAAACATTGGCAATAAACTTGCTTAAAAACATGAACAAGAACAAGAAATTCAATTTGAAGTCTATGGCAAAGCAAAGCAACAATACTTCAATTGCCAATAAATTCGAAGATGACTTCAACGAATTTGTCAAAGCACTTGAAAATGAGAACGGATATGACAGTGAAAATTATAAGGATATCCTGCAAAAGGGCAAATTAACAGGCAAAGGAAAGGAAATCAAAAAGGAATGGAAAATCTTCCAGGATTATTTAAAATCAAAAGACTTGACTGAAAAGTATCCCCCTGAGTCTGTTGAGGAAAATTCATCACAAATACTCTATGCATCGTGCTTTGACATTGAAAAGGATGCATTGAACATAAGAGAAAACAACACTCCATTAACGGATTTCATTGACAAAGATGGATACAAGTTATTGAATATAATCTTTAATAATGCTTTATTGAATGTAAACAAAAAATCAAAAGGAACCGGAATATTCTATGGAGTGAACGATAAATATACCATTCCTGGTGGAGGATAATCCTCCAATTTACTTTTTTTTATTTTTTCATACTTGCAATTGCTCTATAATTCTAATGTTATTGTTAATTAAATTAAATCTGAATCATCAACTATGATTTTAATGAATTGCATTTAATATTAACAGTGACGATATTGAAAATTGCATAATAAAAGAGATTGTTATGTATATAAAGAGTAAAAAAAAGAAATTATGAAAGAATAATCAAATTCTTTCAATTCAATGAATCTAGAAGTATCTTTCTAAGATGCCTTCTAAGATTTTGTAGTGACGACCTTCGTCTTTGGAACTTTCTCTGAAGAAATCAGCAGCGGTTTCAATACCTTCTTCTTGAGCTTTTTCGGAAGCTTCTCTTTTTTCAGCGTTAGCCATTTTTTCTCCACCCATCATCCATTCGATGTTTTCTTTGAGGGTGTCTTTAATGATTCCGTTCATTTCACAGAATCTTGCTGCGTGTTCAGCTTCTTCCCAAGCTAATCTTTTGAATACTTCAGCTAATTCCCCATAGCCTTCTCTAGAAGCTTGTCTGGACATAGCTAAGTAAATTCCTACTTCATTAGTTTCTCCTTCAAAGTTTCCTGCAACAAATTTTTCTACAGGAGTTCCTTTAGTAATTCCGATTTCATGTTCGTATTTTACCATATCTATCATTCCTTTATAATTCTTTACATGCTTGAGCTAATTTTTTACCTAACTCATAGCTTGCTTCTTCTTCTTCAGCATTTGGAACAAAAGTAATTTCTTGACTTTCAATAACGTCAAATCCGCAAGTACCTAATTCTTCAGCGAGTTTTGCAGGAGCTCCGCCTCTTCCACCCATTGAACCAAAGGTAACCGCTTTTCTTTCAATGCCTGTTCTGTTGAACAAGAGTCCTTTTAAGTAGTACATGATGTCTCCGATACTTGGGTATGGAACATCATTGATTGTAGGGTCTCCAACAGCAATTCCTTTACTGGTTAGGATGCTTTTTACAATTTCTGATCTTTCATCTTCGTGCAAGAAGAAGATTTCCACATCATAACCTTCAGACATTGCACCTTCTGCAATTTCATGAGCCATTTGTTGGGTGGAGTAGTGCATGGTATCGTAAATTATAGTGATTTTGTCTTCACATACACCGGTTGCCCAGTTTTGGTAAGCCCCGATTACTTGCATAGGGTCAGTCCAGATTTGACCGTGAGATGGTGCAATCATTTTAATGGAGTCAAGCAATCCTAATTCAACTACTTCATTTAATTTTTTAAGCACTAATTTTGAAAGAGGTGTGATTAAGTTTGCATAGAATTTTTGTGCAGCATCCATTAGAATGTTTTCAGGAATTTCATCTGAGAATCTTTTGGTGAAACATAAGTGTTGACCGAATGCATCGTTAGGGAATAAGACACCGGTTTCGTCTGCAAGCAAGGTAAACATGCTGTCTGGCCAGTGTAATAAAAATGCATCTAGGAACGCTAAAGTTCTTCCACCGACATCTAAGGAGTCGCCGGTTCCTACAGTGATAAATTCTGCACCTTCAAGTGCTGGATAGTGTTTTAAAAGACCGTTTACAGCAATTTTGGTACAGTAAATTGGTGCTTCTGGGAATCTTTTGTGTAAATCCACTAATACTCCGGAGTGGTCTTTTTCCACGTGGTTTTGAATAATGTAGTCAACTTTGACTTCTCTTCCTTCTTGAGCGAAAGCATCATCGATACGTGCCATCATCTCTTTGGTTTTTCCAGGATAAGCATTGTCGATAATTGCTACTTCATCTTCACCAAATACAA
>CAJGDA010000166.1 GCA_904501935.1 uncultured Methanobrevibacter sp.
AATGTTCGATTTGATAATAATCGTATGGACTATATAATTGAAAGAGATTGGGGTGCAGCAATTATAAACACTGGTAATGTGATGTGTGATAATTGTAGTTTCACAAATAATTACGCCAAAAACGGTGGTGCAATCTTTAATCAGGGTTTCCTGTCACTTAACAACTGCACATTCAAGGGAAATAATGCATATGGAAAAGGCGATAATGTCTGTGTCGGTGACGGAGGACTGATACAGTTTAACGGTATGAACCTCACAGGCGATTTCGGCCCTGTTTACTTTACAGATAGCATATCTGTAACGGATATGACTTTGATAGGAGTAGTCGTTGGTGTTGGTGCTTTTGCTACCGGTTTTCTTACTACTGTATTTACTTGTAATCCAGTAATTGGTATGGCCGTAGGTGCGTCTATTGGTGCTTGTTTTGGTCTTTTTGCTGCTGCTGAAACTATTGAATCCAGTTATGATGTTAATTTCAATAGATTGAGTTGTACTATAAGTTTTGTTTCAGTAGGAATAATAACTGGTGCATTAGGAGGATATGTTGGAAATTATGCAATTTCTCAAGAGGACTGGCTAATGGAAGCTGATAAATATTTTAATGGATCAGATGCTTTTTCCGATAATTAAGTAAAAACAGTAAGTATGGATGGGATATAGTTAGTTAAATGGGCGATTATTATCACCCCCTTTTTTTATTTTTAATCCACATTTAGTTTTCATAAAGCAAAAAATAAGTAAAAATAAAATTAAAAAAATAGTGACATCTTGCCACATCATCAAACATTAAAAAAATAAGAGAATAGATAAAAAATATTTATCTATGTTGTTTTTTCTCTAATTTGAAAGGAGGTGTCCTTTCAATAGTTTCATATGAATCCTGTTCTTCCTGAAGTTCATTGAAAAATGCATTGATTTCTTCCAATCTTTTGATTTTATCGTTTTTGCGAATCAATTCATTTTGAAGGTTAATGAATTCTTCACGGGAAACAGTCTGCTCTTTGAGATATTTAAGTTCATTGTCTTTAGCAATAATCTCATTTTGAAGTTCATTTTGCAAATTGACATAATCTGATTTAGGAACACTTTGTTCTTTAAGATATTTCAATTCACTGTCACGGACAGAAATTTCACTTTCCAAATATTTCTGAAGACTTTCATATTCTTCACGAGGGATAGAGTTTTCTTTAAGTGCATTAATTTCTGTATCCATTGTTGCAACTTCATTTTCTAATAACTGTTTAAGATTCAAGTAATCTTGTTTAGGGATAGATCCTTCTTTCAATAAGGTAATTTCATTGTCCATAGCTGCAATTTCGTTTTCAAATTGTGCCTGTAAATTATCATAATCTTTTATGGGGATAGTTTGTTCTCTCAACAATGCCAATTGATTATCGATTGCAGTAATTTCATTATCTTTTTGCTGGAGTTCTCTGTTTTTAAATTCAATCTGCTTTTCAAGCTCCATTATTTCCTGCTGAGCGCCAGCATCATTTTCCAATTTGATAACTTGAATTTTGTATTCATCGATAGTTCTTGAAAGATTATTGATTTGCGCATCTTTTTCAGCAATACTTTTATAGGATTCGTTTAACCTTTCGTTAACTTCAGAGAGTTCATTCTTCTTATAATCTTTTAATTGTTCTGCAAAATACGTTTTAATTTCATCCAAAGAATTGTTGACATAATCAAGTTCATAAATCCTATCTTCTTGATTTTTAATTAATAAATCCTTTTCATCAAGCTGACCTTTGAGCTGATTTACTTCTTCTTCTGCTTTAAATTTAATAACTGAAACTTCTTTTTCTTTATCAATGACATCTTGTTCGAGCTCTCGAATTCGTGAAGCGGAGTTATCATTGGCTCTTTCCACTTCTAGTTGTGTTAAATCGAATTTAAGTTTATTAAGCTCTAATAAACAAGATCTGACTAAAGACTGTAAAGTCTCTTTCTCAGCATCTATTCCATTTACCATTTCTATCCCTTAACTTAAAATTTATCTCAATATTGAAATTTGCATATGTTTAATTTTTAGAATTAAAAATTATGATATGCACTATAATATATTTATCTAATATTTAATATTGATGTCATACTATTTAAATTAAACCCTTAAATTAACCAAAAATAGAAACCAAAAAGATATAGAAACCAATTAAAAAATATAGAAAAAAATAGAAAAAATAAAAAAAATAAATGAGTTAAATTAAAGTATTTTGTCATTAATTAACTCAGCATTCAATACTGATGCACCAGCAGCACCACGAATTGTATTATGTCCAACAAGAACATATTTTAAACTATTATCAAAAGCTTGGTCTTTTCTTAATCTACCTACACTAACAGACATACCATTGCCCGCATTTCTATCCATTCTAGGCTGAGGCCTGTCTATTTCTTCTTTGATAATAACTGGATTTTCCGGTGCTGAGAATAAATTTAATTCTTGAGGAAGAGCTTTGAAGTTTGCCATTTTTTCTTTCACATCAGCAATGTCAAAGTCATC
>CAJGDA010000167.1 GCA_904501935.1 uncultured Methanobrevibacter sp.
ATTCTGGCAAAATTTAGAGCTAACTGGATTCTTATGACCACATATACAAACAATTAAAGAATTTTCATGATTCAGATTGGCACCGCATTCTGTACAGAAAGATGAAGTTATTTCATTTAATGTGGAGCAAGTGCATAATACTGCACTATCATTTAATTTGCCATAATTGATTAAAGGCAAACCGCAATTGCGACAAAATTGAGCAGATTTTTCATTTTCTTCACCGCAAAAACAAAATTTCGAATCCTTAAATTCCAGATTAAAATTGCTGTAATTATCAGCCTCTTCATTTTCATTGCGTAATTTTCTGCCACACATCTCACAGAATATATTTTCTTTAGGATTAACAGTACCACATTCACACAGTATATTATCCATTGAAAATTCAGGTTTGGAATTCTTTTTGAATATTTTTGAGAGCTTGCTTTGAGATCTTTTGGCCCCGCACATATAGCAATATTCATTGTCAACATGGTTCAAATATCCGCAGGAGCATATTTCATATTTAAAATCATCTCGCTTACTCAGTATATATGGTGAAAAATCAATGTCAAAATTAAAAAAGCCTATATTGTGTATTGGTGGAATAAACACATTATCTGCTTTTGTTGCATAATATATTGTTTTACATCCACATCCCGGACAATATGGTTCATTTGGAAGGATTCTATGACCGCAGTTTTTGCAATAATTTTCTAAAACCATTTTAAATCAAAATTATTTTCTAGATAAGGATTGCACCTCTTCAACAACTTTATATAAAACCTCATCGCCAAGTCCTTCAATGTATTTAATGGAACCTGCACATTCATGACCTCCGCCGTCGATACCTGCCTGAGGTACTCTTTCTATCATGGTGGCTACAATTTCATTTACATTAAAGCCATACATCTCATTAACAGCATCAGTTGCTCTGAATACCCCGAAGTCAGGGCCATGACCCAATGTTACAATAGGTTTATCTTCACCTATTTCCTTAATTATTTTATCATGGATAAAGCCACAGGTTTTGCCCGGAGCAGGGAATGTGAATTTATGGGCATATTTTTCAACATCAATAAGATTAAAGTAAATTCCATTTTCGAGTTGTGTTCTTTTAATATTAGGAAGCGCTGCCTTAAGCTGTGTATCAACACGTTTTTGATATTCCTTGTATAATGCATCAATCATTTTAGGATGCTTATCCAAGTTATCTACAGCTAAAATGGTGTCCATTATTCCCCTACCATTCATAAATCTTAAGAAATATGCTTCAAAATCAACGCATTCGGCTATTTTTGCCAAATGTTCTTTGCTGAATCCTTTTTCAGCCGCTAATTCTAAATATTGATAAACTTCACCGCATTCTGCACGATCCCCTAAAGCAGCAACAGCAGGCAAATGTTTGATTAGCTCTTTTACATTAGGATTAATGAGATGAGCAACTTCAGTTGCAAGCGCACCAGCAGTTAACTGTGAATCCCCTCCAACCAAATACGGATTTACATGAGCATCAACATATTCATCTACTGCAACGGTTGCACCATAAATTTCGCCGTCTTGCACATCTTTAGTTAATAATTCACCAGGAGAATGGTGATCGATTACAACAACTTCAATATCATAAATCTTAGCTTGCATTAAAGCAACAATGTCCTCTTCAGTAGACCCATTGTCTAAAAGAACAATGAGCGGTAATTTTTGACCATGCCTTTCTTGGTCTTCCAGCGCGAATGATAAATCCTTAACTACATCTTCAAGTTCATAAAATGGTGCTTTACTTGGAGATCTTTTAAAATAATAATATTGAGCATCATTACTTGGATTTTCTTTTTCAATTAACGGGATAATTGCTTTTTCCATAGCTACACCAGAACAGATTCCATCTGCATCATTATGGTGTCTGATTAAAATGGTTCGCCCGTCCAATATTGCTCTTCTGATTTTTTGTGCTGCCTCTCTCATTTTAGGTTTAAGTCTATTTAAAACATCACTTTTGACCAAGAAATCGACATGTTGAGGTTCGGCTTTCTTGTTTAATGCATCGTCTATCAATTTAAGTAACTTCTTAGTGTTTTCTTCATCAAGTTTCCTCATTGAAGATGACTCTATTTGTGTCTTTCCGCCATGTTCGTTGACTTCACCTATGACCTGCACAGCATCTCCAAGCTCGATTTCAGGATATGACCTTTCACCTGCCTTATCAAATGCTGCAATTTCTGCAGTTCCGCTTTCATCGCTAATTATGAATATTGTAGGTCCTGAAGTTTGTTGAATCTGTTGAACTTCACCATCAATTCTAACAATTGTTCCCTTTTTCTCTTCAAGCTTGTTGATTAAGGTTCTTGGAAGGGAAATTGTCATTCTTTTAAGATTATACTCTTCAACATGGGCAGGCGCAAAATCTATTTTTCCTTCCCTTGATTTGATTGATGTAATAAATACGATAATTTCATCACCAACATGATAATGGTCAACTTCCCCCCTCATAAGTCCCCAAACATTGTTGTTTAATGAAATAAATGC
>CAJGDA010000168.1 GCA_904501935.1 uncultured Methanobrevibacter sp.
GAAATGATTCTTCAATATCAAAATAGTTTAATAAATCTTT
This sequence comes from uncultured Methanobrevibacter sp., assembly GCA_904501935.1. GTDB lineage: Archaea > Methanobacteriota > Methanobacteria > Methanobacteriales > Methanobacteriaceae > Methanocatella. The sequence continues at coordinate 41 of CAJGDA010000168.1, forward strand.
TAAAATCATTTCAATCATTCCAAACTAGGAAGTTTATCTTGATCTGAAGCATATGAAGAACCTATTAACTCACCAGTATTTGAATCGAACTGGCGAAATCCTCCATCTTTGTATGTAACTTCACGGTAATATCCTGAACCGTTCTGTGCATTGAATTTAGTCTCTTCCTTAACAATATCACTATCATTATCAGATGAAGTGGTTTGATTGCTGGTAAGAGTTGCGTTTTTTACATCATCAGTCTTGTTATCAGATGAAGAATTTTTATCAGCCGGAGCCTTATCAACATCATTCATTAAATTGAATGCTGCAAAAGCACCTCCAATGACTACTAGCGCTACGATAACGCCTAACAAAATTTTAATTGAGTCTTTCATATTTTTCACCTCACTAAACTTTCATTAGATATTTAAGTAATTCCCTTAAAATACTTTTCTATTAGTTTATATATCGCTAAATTTAATATTAATAAACATGAACATGAAAGATACTGTGATTCTTTTAATTTTACTACTTTCCATACTGGGGTTAATAATAGGCGTTTTACTATACTGAACCATATTATATTTATAAAATACCACAAAATAGCTTAAAAAGACTATCTGAAGAAAATAATTGAATTTAAACTGTCACATTGAAAAAAAAGAAAAAAAAGTTATATTGATAAATATCTAACTTAAGCCAAGTAAAAACATTTATCCCATTTATAAAAAGTTTTTTAAATTATATTCCAGGGAATATTAATGCCCCTTAATATAAAGAACAATTCCCATGATAATTACAATCAAACCTAAAAAGGACACTATATTAAAAGCCATTCCAACGAGTTTGAAACCAATTTTTAAAAATAAAGGCCCTATTGCAAATAACAATATTAGCAAACCTACAATAATGGTAATTATTCCAGCAATTCCTCTCATCATTCTTCCTCCATTTTTATTAATTAGTCAAGATATCTAAAATATCTTACAATTAAAAGTATGGGCAAAATAATATATATAATTAAATTTTTTTTGAACACAAACAATGCCAAGTTTAAATTAAAAAAAAAAGAAAAATGTTATAGATTAACCTATAACACTCATACCCTGTCTTCAGCCTTATCCCAATCAGGATTTTTGCTAGGAAGAAGAGTAAAAATCAAAGTAGCTATTAATAAAATAGCGGCGGAAACAATTGTAAAGTTCAATTGGTGTATTGTTCCACTGTTTATAACATCAATCAATCCACCAATCCATACGATTGATACGAATATTGGTAAAATATATTTAACGATAATAATCCACCATTTACCTAGTTTAATTGTTTTGCTTCTGCTATTCAAGAAATCAACCAATCTTTCAGCTTTAAATATCCAAGCAAAAACAATACATTCGACAATAACGCCGAACAATAATGCTATCTGATTGATGAATGTGTCTACAAAACCAAGTAGGGACCCTCCAAATGCTGTTGCATAAACCATTGAACTGACCGCACCGACAACACACAATATTGACATTGTTTTTGATCTTGTAAGGCCGAACTTGTTTTGAATTGAAAAGGATAACGGTTCAATAGTGGATAATATACTTGTAAGACCAGCCAGATAAACTGCTAAAAAGAATAGAGGTCCAAGTACTAATGCCCAATTGCCCAATACATTAAATACGGTAGGATATGCAACAAACACAAGACCAGTTCCCTGTGTAACAAGGTCAGCCACAGCATTTCCGGACTGCAAGGACATATAACCTAAAATTGAAAATACACCCAATGCCGCAAAGTTTTCAAATAGGGAATTGGCAAGAGCAATTGAAATGGTATTTGTAATCAAATCGGCATCATCTTTTGTGTAGCTTGCATAAGTAAATGCAATTGACATTCCCAAACTTAAGGAAAATACAATCTGTCCAAATGCAGCCATCCAAATATTGAAATTGCCCAAAAGTGACCAATCAGGATTAAATAACTCGGCAAGACCTATTGAAGCACCAGGCAAAGTAAGTGAAAAACCGACAATAACAATCATGATAACAAATAATAATGGCACCAACACTTTTGATACTTTACCCAAACCTTTTTCAAGGTCTCTGTGAGAAATAAACCAAATAATCACCCAACCGACAAGCATTGCAATAGCAATTACAGGAAGGAATTGCAATAAGCCCATATAAGAATCGGTAGAATGCAAAAGAGTGGTAGCAAAGAAAGCGTTCGGATCTGCTCCCCAGCCTTTAGTGAAACTCAAAATCATGTAGATTCCATCCCAACCGAGAATGGCGGAATAATAAATCATAATCATAAACACTGCAACCGGTAAAAACCAGCCTAAATACTCGCATTTAGAGTTAATCTTCCTAACTGCTTTTGGAAAAGAAGATTTAAAATTATAACCTACACCATATTCTAAAATTAAAAAAGGAATTCCCATCAAAAGAATAGCTACAATA
>CAJGDA010000169.1 GCA_904501935.1 uncultured Methanobrevibacter sp.
ATTGTTCCGGTAGTGTGGAATCCCTTGTTCCTATGTTCCGGATTTACAATCTGGCTAAGAAGTATACCCACTTCATAGCCTACAAGGACGCCTTCCAAAAATTCCTTTCCAGTCAGGTTATAAGCTTCTGAAATTGCCAATGCTGTAGGAAATATTACAGCCCCCAAATGGATTTGGCCACCCCTATGGCCATCATCTAACTCCAATACATGAGCTGAAACACTATTTACAAAAGCAGCACTTAAGATATCAGTTTTCATATCTTTTCCTATAATAGATGCCTTTAGATTTGAATTAAATTTACCTGAAAATATTTCATCAATAGTGTTTAGAGCAATTATTGAAGCTTCCTCATCCATACCTCGATAAGTAACTCCAAAAAAGTCCAAAAAAGCAGCTTTGACAGTGGCCAGTGACTCCACAGTTGCTTGTTCATAGCGATAGTTTGAAATAAATTTAGAAATATTTTGTAAAAACATAAAACACCTACTAATAATATATGTGAAAAGTAGTATTAAAATTAGTAAGTTATGATTTTAATCTACTAAATTCTTAAATTTAAGCAGCTGGAACACCTGTTAAAACAAGTACAATATGTGCGACAATAGCTGCACCATAATATGTTGATGCAATAACCAAAACAGTTATGACAACCGCTTTCCAACCAAGAGCCTTAAATTCATCCCAACTTTTACCCATTCCAATACCAACATAAGCCAAAAATACGGTAACGATAGATAAAAGTTCAACTCTTGAAACATAATACAAAACAAATTCGGAGGTTGGCATTCCTGGAAAAGCAATTATAATACCCATAATACTTATATAAATAATTGAAGAGACGTCAAACGGAAGTTCCCTTTCCATCCATACTCCAATAAGAGTAATAAGAGACAATATTGCCATACCAATTAATGAATCCTGCATTGGATGATCATATCCTAAATAATTAGCCACCATAGTAATAACTGAAAATATGGATAATAACAAAATCCAATTGAGAATACCATGAACTGAAACATTTTCAGATCCATCTATTAAATCAGGCATTATTCATTCACCCCCACTTTTACAATAAATTCTTTTCTTATTTTAGGTTCTAACCAATCATATATTTTTTCAGTTAATGGGAGAGCAACAAATATTACAATATAAATTCCCACACAGAATGAAAGTAAATTACTGAATCCCGCAAATGCTTCAATTTGGGTTTCCATACCTGGAAATGCTGCGAGAGTTGGTCCTATTGCAGCTGCATTCATACTAGCGCTGCCCACACCACTTGCCATTGCATAAGCATAAGGATGGAGCGGTATAAATGACAATGAAAAAGTAACTAAAAAACTAATAAAGACTGTACCTATTACAGTACCTATAATAAATATCGCAAACACCCCTCTTGATTCAGGGGAGTTAAATCCATATTTATCAACAACAACCGCAACGTTAGGTTCCCTTCCAATAGAGTTTGTCATACCAATAGCTTCCTTCCCAAATCCTAAAAGAAGTGCAACTGGAAGAACTAAAATTGTTGCCAAGTGCCCTAATTCCTGCAATATTAATGCAGGGCCCATATCAAAAATCAAACTGATTGACTGACCACTGGCAACAGCTAATTTCGCAATTAACACACCAATAAAAAGCATCATTGCCCCTTCAGCAATACGGGCTTGCTTTCTTTTAATCCATTTAATCGGTTTGGCCAAATAAAAAGCGAGGCCTAAAATGATTGTATAAATCAAAGGCATTATTATAATTGCCACATCTTTTGAAAATGTGATTTTGATGGTTCCTATTAATTCAGCGATTACTACTAAAAGAAGCACAGTAATGTGTAAACGATAATCTCTCCAAGGATTTCTCGTTAAAATACTTTTGTCTGTTTTTTCCCTGTAAATATGTTCTATTTGACCATCATCGCCCTTTGTTGGAATAATAACAAACCCCATAAAGTTTTAAAAAAAATTTTCTGAAATTTCAGTGTATACTATTAGTTTCCTTAAACATTATATTTAAATTAATAGCATTTAATTTTAAAAAATTCATAAAATATGAACATAATATAATAATACTATTCACAAAAACAGAAATTTGGAGAGATTACCTTGTCAAATCCATTCGGCAAAGAGGCTTTGAAAGATGCCTTCTTGCAGAAACGGGAGTTTCATAAAACTGACCCCTACTTAAATTACGATTGATTTTGACTGGAACCTTATCATCGGACTCAATTCTATTTCCGCATTTTCTGCATTTGAATCCTTTATTTTTACCTGCAGATGTCATTCTTTTTCCACATTCGCAGATAGGGTTTTGATATTCAAGGTCATTTAACTTAACAACTTGGAATTTTTCAATGTTGAATGTGTTCTGCTCTCCAATTCCGCCATATACCTTAACAATATCTCCAGGACGTAAATAAGAAACTACCTTTCTAAAATTCTTTGTCGGTTCGTATGCTCCACATTCAAC
>CAJGDA010000170.1 GCA_904501935.1 uncultured Methanobrevibacter sp.
AATCTGGTAATAATAAGCATTATTGCACCAATTTTTGAAGAAATAATATTCAGAAAACTCCTAATTGACAGAACCATAAAGTATGGAGCTAAAATTTCAATAATATTGTCTGCAACAATGTTTGGACTGATGCACGGAAATCTAAATCAATTCTTTTATGCATTTTTACTTGGTGGATTTTTCGCTTTTGTCTACATGAAAACCGGAAAAATCATCTACACAATCATACTGCACATATCCCTTAATCTAATAGGATCAGTCCTGAGCTTATTTGTAGTTGAAAGCTTGAATGCAGTTACACAGGGAGCCTACACTACCTTTGACATCAGTATCATACTAGTATATCTACTATTTCTAATTATTGCAACTCTTATCGGGTTGTACGGACTCATCAAGTATAAAAAATTAGATTTGACAAAAATAAAAGCAAAAATAGAACTGGAAAATCCTTTAAAAACAGCATTTATAAATCCTGGAATGATTTGCTATATAGGATTTACCCTGCTTTTAATAATATACAGTACGCTTTTAATGTAAAAAAAGTTAAAGAAGATTAATCTTCTTCTTTTTCTTCTTCAATTGCCGCAGTAACACTGTTCAATATTTGAAGTGATTTAGAAAATGCAGGCATACCGGAAGTTAATAAAACAACTCTTAAAACATCTACAATCTCTTCTTTTGAAATGCCTAATACTTCAATAGCACTCCTGATTTGCTTTTTGGTAGCTCTAGGATCTGCACGAGAAGCAGTGATGCCGATTGCAATTAATTTTTGAGTTTTATAATCCAAGACTTTGCCGTTCCATACAACATTATTCATGTCTGTTACAAGGTTGTATAAATCGTCATGCCCCTCTTCTAACTCTCGGATACCTTTTCCGTAATATACCTCTCCTTTCATATTAACCCTCTCCAAAATAATTTTAATTAATTAATGATTTAATTTTTAAGTTATATATAATTAATAGCTAATTCATAAAAATGAAAACGTTTTTGGAGGTATATAAATTATGTCATCATCCTTTTTTACAGAAGAGTAGTTATTTGCAACCACTATACCATATTGACAATCATATTTGTTGATGGCATGTTTAATCTGTAGTTTCTTTTTCTTTCCACGACCCACCTCAATTGGAATGATGTTTTCGCAATCTTTTTGAATCAGAAAATCAACATTTCTTTTTTTGTCGGCATCATAATAGATAGTGAAATTTGTGAATTGATTATTGGATAAGTTAAACAAATTTGATGCAACTAGGTTTTCAAGAAGGAACCCTTCATAATCATCACTTCCAAGCAATGGGTTTCCCACTTTGGTTGACAGGGCATGTCTGATGCTGGGTGTTGCAAAATAATATTTCCATGATTTTTTAACCCTTTTGGCTGAACCACCATACGGCTCACAATGGAAAATCAGATGGGTCTTTTCAAGCAAATCCAATATCTTATTTACATTTGCAGTTGATGTTTTCAAGTAATTTGCCAGATTCGCTTGTGTTAATTCTCCAGGCTGTTGGAGAGCAAGATATCTTAAAATACGTTTTGCATTGGATTGGTTTTCAGATGAAAGCTCTTTTATTTGCGGTATGTCTTTTGTAATGACCCTTTGTGTAATTTCAACCAAATCCTCGCATATTTCCCGATGAGACTTTTTGTCAAACAATATTGGAAAACCACCGAATTTAAAATATTCATCCCAATCTGTAGAAGAGTAATCCAAGCAATTGGTCAATAAGTTATTTGCTTTAAATTCGGATGATAAAACATTATTAATATCTCCACCGAATATCAAATCTCTTAAATCAGCAGACAAACAACTTACGTCAATACCATATTTTAATTTTAAATGCTGTGTGTAGTTTAGAGGAGTTATGGATTTTTTACGCATTCTTCTTGCAAGATCATCATTGCGTTCCAAATGAAGAGCAGAAGAACCTGTAAATATCATGAAAATATTATATGATTTATCGTATATTACTTTTCCAGAGGAAGCCCATTTTTTATCGATTTGTGATTCATCAACGAATATGAAAACCTTTTCATCTAAATTTCTCAAGTTTGCATGAAATATGTTTTTCAGGTATATTTCAACCATCTGTCTTATATTGCATTCAACCAGATCATTTAAATCATCAAAGGAAATGTATAACACATTATTGGGAGGAATATTCTTTTCTTTTAAGAGATATTCATATGCCTGTAGAATCAATGTTGTTTTACCAACACCCCTAAGACCTGGCAAAACTATAATCTTATTTGAAGTATCTTCTTTTAAAAAAGTATCCAAGTATCCTTTTATCTCATCCAATTCTTCTCGGGAGTTGAATTTCATATTATTGTTAGATAACTCTTTATTTAAGATATTGGGAACATCAGTCAATTCATCTTTAATGAAATTTGCGATTAATTCATTCTTTTCAATCATAGCAACATCCTCATTATATATTCAAATATTTGAATTAACAT
>CAJGDA010000171.1 GCA_904501935.1 uncultured Methanobrevibacter sp.
AGCAAAAGAAATCGCTGCAGAAATCATAGACAAGATTCCAGGAATCAAAACAATCGATACTGGTGTATTAGAAAAAGCAAGAATCATTGAAAAAATCACTCCGTTATTAATTGGATTAAACATTAAATACAGATCCCATTACGGTGGTTTAAGAATTACAGGAATTCCTGCACTAGACAAAGACTAATTTGATTAATATGGATTCATTTGAGGTATTAATTGGGAAAAACATTAATGAAGTTGCCTTGAATGAATCAACAACTTTTTTTATCGCTCCATTGGAGTATTTTTATAAGAATTGTGGCAGACGCTATCCTGCCAGCAAATATAAGCTTGCAGATTTGGATTATTTTAACTTAATTTCTTTCAGTGATTTGTTTAAACATGAATCGATTCTGATAATCTGGTATAATGATGAAGGAATAATCACTGATTTGGAGATTTATTACTTAAGCAATGATTTTGATGTGCTGTTTAAGGATTATTACTATATCAAAAAGGCTATTGATAATGGTGAAGCTCATAAATTGCGTGAAGGAGATACAAAATTTTTAGGAGCTTCACGTTTGGCTGAAAAAGTATCTCAACCCAATAGTGATAAACTTGCTAACAAAAGGGAACTTGTTTTAAAAAAGAAATATTTGCAAAAAATAATTAATGAATTAAACTTTAAGTGTATTGAATATTAGTTTTATTTATAAATCCATATGCAGTATTAAATGCTTGAAAAAGGTAAAAATCACAATTCAAAAAACAATATTGTAAGATGATTTCGCAAAACGGTATTGTGTTGATGGTTTGCCAGTTTGTCCTTTGATGAGCGAATGTAATGTATATTATGATGAATATGCAAAACATGATGGATTTTATTGTAATGCATTAACATTTTTTTAATAAATAACTCTTATTTAATCCTTAATTTCTTATTTTATGATGTAAGTGAGCGCTTACATTCGGAAAACTATTTATATGTGCTTGTTTAAAGTATTAAGTAGGTGTGATGTCTTCTAAAAAAATTTAAAGAAGAAAACATCAAGACTAAAACAGATGATTTATGTGATAATGTGATTGACAAATGGACAAGAGATCTTACTCAATAAGACTGGTATTATGCTGTTGAACTTAAAACAATCTGGAGGTGAAATTATGATGTTTTATAAAGAGGCATGTGATTGTTTTGAAGCATATTTGTGGTAGTATAATTTGGAAATTTAATAAATTGAGAGGAGGTGTAATTATGGTGTTTTATAAAGATGCATGTGATTGTTTTGAAGCAGCATTTGTGGTAATGTAATTTGGAAATTTAATAAATTGAGAGGAGGTGTAATTATGGTGTTTTTCAAAGATGCATGTGATTGTTTTGAAGCAGCGGGTGTGTATTATAAATATATTCGATAAACAGATCTTACAATAAAAACAAAAACAAATAATCATTGAAGACTAGTGTTGCCCATTTTAGTGAAAATGACTGAAAGGCAAACAATTATTAGTGTAATTATTAAATCAATGATTATTTCAATTGTATTGCTGTCATTGAATATTTCAATAATGCCAAATGCCCAAATTACAATTAAAATAATCGGCAATATATATTTGATTATGAAAACCCATTTTTTGCCGACTTTAATTGTTGATAATTCATTTAAGTAAGGGATTACCTTTTCAACACCATAAAACCATCCAAATATTATTGCTTGAGCACCGATTAGAATCAATATTCCAAAATTGTTTACAAATTTATCAACAATTTCAACCAAATAGCTGCTTATTCCAGTGAAATAGATAACACTGCAAAGGCAGGCAACAATTGTCAGTATGGTCACTCCTTTACGGCGTTCCCATCCAAACTTATCACACATTGAAGAAAGTAAAGGTTCGAATATTGCAAAAGAAGATGAAATTCCTGCAAAAAGTATAGAAACAAATAACAGAGGAGCTAAAATATGCCCTATTAATCCCATCTGATTAAAAATCTTCGGAAATACCACAAAAATTAGCCCAGTACCTTCACTAATCAACTCATTTATAGGTATTGATGAAGTTAAAGACATATGCCCCAGGATAGAAAATACTCCAAGCGCAACAAAAATCTCATATAATGAGTTTACAATGACAACCAGCAATACATCATCGACTAATTTTGAGTTTTCAGGCAAATAGCTCGCATATGTATAAACCATGGCTTGACCTATGCTTAAGGTGAATATTGTTTGTCCAAATGCAGCAATCCAGATATGTGGATTAAGCAGTTCAGACCAATTTGGCGTAAGCAATGCTTTCAATCCCAAATCAAAACCGGGCAAAGTAAATGAGTAAATGATAATGGCTATCATAATCAGGGACAGTAAAGGGATTAGAATGGAAGATAGTTTTCCGATTCCATCATTAACGTCACGACTTGATACAAACCAGAATATAGCC
>CAJGDA010000172.1 GCA_904501935.1 uncultured Methanobrevibacter sp.
TATAATTTCAGGTATATTCTTATTGATAGCAGTTATTTTTATGATTTTTGGAATTGATGTTCCAATTTATCTAAACCCTGCATGGGGAACAGTAATAATAAGCGGCATTCCAATGCTGCTTCTGGCAATGTCTCGGTTGATTCGTGAAAAATGGATTTCATCTGCACTATTGATTGCAATAGCCATGGTTGCATCACTTTTGATTGGTGAAATATTTGCTGCAGGTGAGGTTGCATGGATTATGGCATTGGGGGCTCTCCTAGAGGACTGGACTGTTGAGAGGGCTAAAAAAGGTTTAAGAAATTTGATTAATCTGACTCCACAAACAGGTAGGAGAATAGTTGACGGCAAGGAAGAAATGATTTCTGTTGATGAAATTAAAATAGGTGATATATTAAGGATTCTTCCAGGTGAAAACGTTCCGGTTGATGGTGAAATCATAAAAGGTACTTCATCACTTGACCAATCCATTATGACTGGCGAATCTCTTCCAATCGATAAGGAAGTTGGAGATGAGGTATTCTGCGGAACCATGAACATGTATGGTGCGATTGACATTAAGGCAACAAGCTTGGGTGAAAATTCATCACTTCAGAAATTAATAGATCTTGTAAAAGCAGCTGATGAAAAACAGGCTCCAACTCAAAGAATTGCGGACAAATGGGCAACATGGCTTGTTCCTATAGCATTATTGATTGCAATTGCAGCATGGCTTATTACAGGCAATATCGAAAGGGGAGTAACTGTTCTTGTAGTGTTCTGTCCATGCGCCTTGATTTTGGCGACACCTACTGCCATTATGGCAGCTATCGGGCAGGCAACAAAATATGGTGTTTTGATTAAATCCGGTGAAGCACTGGAAACACTTGGCGGTTTAAATACTTTAGTATTCGATAAGACTGGAACATTGACTTATGGTAATTTAGAAGTTTCTGATGTTATCTCTTTAAAGGAGGATTTAACTAATGAGGATTTGCTTAAAATCACTGCATCATGCGAAAAGTTAAGCGAACATCCATTGGCTAAAGCTATTGTAAACAATGCAAAAGAAGCTGAAATTGATATTGAAGAGCCAAAAGACTTTAAGATGTATCCCGGTAAAGGGGTTGCATGTAAAAATTCTTATGGTAATGTATATGCGGGAAACTCCAAATTTCTATCAGAAAATAATATTGATTTAGATATTTCAGCTGAATTAGACAAACTGAAACATGATGGTAAAGCTTCAATCATCGTTGCATTAAATGGTGAAGTCATTGGATTAATTGGATTATCTGATGTGATTCGTGAAGATTCTAAAAGCATGATTGAAAACTTGCATGATTTAGGTACTGAAACTATACTGCTCACAGGAGATAACACAGAAACGGCTAATTATTTTGCATCTAAGGTTGGAATTGGCAAAGTTTATGGTAATCTTCTGCCTGAAGAAAAGCTATCATGGATTGAAAAACTTAAAGGTGAAGGCAAAAAAGTCTGTATGATAGGAGATGGAGTAAACGATGCACCTGCACTTAAAACGGCCGATGTAAGTGTAGCAATGGGGTCTGTTGGAAGTGATGTAGCAATCGAAGCGGCAGATATTGCGCTTTTAGGTGATGATATAGGTAAAATCCCATATCTTAAAAAACTTTCCAATTCCACTTTATTTACAATCAAGGCAAACATTGCAATGTCAATGGCAATCAATGCGGCAGCAATCATCTGTTCCGTTCTAGGTCTTCTAAATCCAGTAACTGGAGCTATTGTTCATAATGCTGGTTCTTGTCTTGTTGTATTGAATGCAGCATTGCTTTATGACAGGCACTTTGATGATTCGATTAAAAAGATAGACACTGAAAATGTGGAACATTCACACTATCACTTCCACAACGACGGAGAGCACTCACATTCTCATGAAGGTGTTGCTATAATTGATGAAATTAGAACAGATAGTGGAATTAAGCATATGCATGTCCACAAACATTCATTAGATAGACAAAGTTGTGAAGCTTATCACAACTAATTTCTTTTTTTTAAATTTTCATTAAGTTTATAATCTATTTTTTATAAATATAATTTTAGTAATTTGAAGGGAGATTTGATTTTTTTGAAAAAAAGAATCTTTATATTAATAACATTTATTTTATTTTTTTCCATGTCCTTTTGTTTTGCGGAGGATATTGATGATGCTTCTTATATTGTTGATGATAATTCTTCTGCTTTTGAAGAGGAAGTGCCTCCCGACCCCGATTTAAGAACAATTACATATAACACTTCTTTATCATCTTCTGATAATGGGTTTGATGCTAATAAAGCTTTAGGCGATACTTTAATAGATTTTGCTTTTACTTTTACGTGATAATATGGGAAATAAATCTTTTTTATCTATTGATACAAGTAATTTAACTATGAATGA
>CAJGDA010000173.1 GCA_904501935.1 uncultured Methanobrevibacter sp.
ATCCTTCCAATTTTTGCCGTCATAACTTATATATGAAACTTCTTCTGAGTAAAATTCTGTGTTTAAGGAGACAAATTCGGAAATCGGAACACAAGCCTCGTTATCGACAGTGATTTTAAATACTATTTCAAAAACGTCCCCCTTGTTAAGCTTAATCAATTGATTTAAATCAATTGTCTTATATGAAGGAGTTGCAGAACCGCTTTGGGTTAGTTTCAATTTGTTATTTACGTAAACAGACAAATCCCAAGCAGTATTTTTATTAAAGTATGTTGAAACAGCAGCCAAATATTCATTGTCGGTTGCGGTGAATTTATTCTTATACCAGACAACATTAGATTGATTTAAGAAATAATCGGTAATGCCCGGAATATCATATTGATAATTCTTGTCATATTTGATAGTGTCGTTTAAAACAAAGACAAAAGGTTCATAATCACTTACTTTGGCAAGTTTTGAATCATAATAAGAAACATAGAAATATCCATTTTCCCCAGTTCTAGTACCCCAGCTGTTTTTTATAATCCAAGCGCCGTCGCCTTGAGGTGTGGTTTTGAAATTAGATTTGGAATAATTATCGTCCCAGCCTACAATAACGACCAAATGATTTGCACCTAAATTACCATTGTAATAATAATTTTTGCCTTTTGCATAACTGGAAGAATAATACATTGAGGCTGCAACACCACCATACTCCATAAGGGCTAGTTTAATCTCATCGTTATCAGTATAATTATCTCTTTTTAAGAATAAAATATTTTGAACATGCAAAATGCTATTTAGAACAGAGGAAAGAGCAGTGTCCAATTTGTATTCATCATCACTATCATTTATTGGACCTAACCAACTTGTAAGATATCCGAAAGCCATTCTAGAATATCCTCCTTCATTGGTTTCCATATTCCATCCGTAAGATGAATACAGGGATATCAGATTTTTCATATTCTGTTCTGAAAAGTCAAATTCAATGCCCCCCGCTTTTAGAATGCTGGATTCAAGAGCACCTAAACTAGCAAAGGCCCAACAGTTTCCATCACTTCCCTGATTTTTTACACTTGAAGTTTGATTTAACTGCCTTAAATCATAGCTGCTTGGTATTGAATAGTCATCGGAAAAGTTGCTTTTATATAAAGTGAAATTATTGCTTCCGATAAATAACTCCGGCAAATCAACTTCCAAAACGTCGTTTTCAGATGGGTCGTTGCTTGAAAATGTATTGTTTAATGCAGGATGCAATATGGAATCATAATAAGGGTCCTGCAAATACACGGAATAGAATGCATTAGCACGGTTATTTGCCTGGTTTTCAATAAATTGGGTATCGTCAATTAAAAAATCAGGGATATTATAAACATAAATTGCCCCTGCATTTTCCGCAGAGTTATTTTCTAAAAGAGAATTATGCATGTTAAAGATACGATACATTGCATAAATGGCACCGCCATCATATTTTGCCTTGTTATTCCTTCCAATAAAATTATTCAAATTCAAACTGGATTTTAAGGATGTGATTGCACCACCAAAAGTTGATGAGCAATTGTTAATTTCTACATTATAAGCAATCAGATTAGAAGAATTGAATAGATAGATAGCTCCACCAGCATCGCTAATGGAGTAGGAATCCAAAAATCTGGAATCGTTAATGTAAATGTTGGAACTGTTGTAACCTACAATAGCCCCTCCATATAAATTAGCATGGTTATCCTTAAATAATGAATTAGTAATAGTTAATGTGCCTTGCTTTAGATAAATAGCTCCACCATAATTTGCAGAATTATTGCTAAAAGTACAATTGTCTAAAGTTATAAAATGATTGCCATCAGATCCAATCACCCCGCCAGAAGATGAATATTGTGAATCTTTAAATATGACATTCGAAGCGGTCAGATTTCCATTATTGGTAATTCTTAGATTGATTAAAGTTAAATTCTTTAAGGTCAAAGAACTTGAAACGGTGAAAGCTGTACCTGAATATCGGATAATGGTTTGTGAAGGATTATCTCCGATAATAGTCACATTGTTTATATTAGATACAGATTTATCAAGAGTATATTCACCATTTGCTAAGTAAAGATTTGAATTAGAAACAAATCGGTTTGATTTAAGCAATTTATACGGGTATGCTATAGATCCATTTCCATCATTTTCGGCATTTGAGTCAAAATACCAGTCAGATGCCAGAACATCAGCCCCGTCACTAGTCACTGTCAAATTATCAGCCGAATCATCAATTGCAGCGGCAGTTTCATAATCCTCTGCAAATGATGTTGGAATCATTATCAACAAACAGATTATTGATATCATTGTAAAAAGTTTTACTTTGTTCAAGGTATTGTCCCCCTTTTTAAAAGATTTAACATAAAGATAAA
>CAJGDA010000174.1 GCA_904501935.1 uncultured Methanobrevibacter sp.
ATTGGCAATTTCAGAAGCTTATAACCTGACTGGAAAGGAATTTTTGGAAGGCGTCCTTGTAGGCTATGAAGTGGGTATACTTCTTAGCCAGATTGTAAATCCGGAACATAGGAACAAGGGATTCCACACTACCGGAACAATAGGTACATTTATTGCAGGCGTTGTTGCATCCAAGTTGCTGAAACTTGATGAAAAGCAAATTTTAAATGCATTGGGATTATGTGGAACTCAAGCTGCAGGCCTTTTAGAATCGGACCATGGGGGGTCTATGGGCAAGGTATTGCATGCCGGAAAAGCATCATATAATGGTATTTTATCAGCATTTTTGGCTAGAAATGGTTTTACAGGTAGTGAAACTATTTTTGAAGGTAATGAAGGATTTTTAAGAGCAATGGTCTTTGATGATGCACAGGATATGGAAGACTTCTCACTAGAGCGTGCATTAAAAGATGTCGGTAAAGTCAGAGTTCGCGATATTTACTTTAAAAAATATCCATTCTGCAGACACTTGCATTCGTCAATCGACACTGCATTAAAACTTAAGGCAAGCATTGGAGATGAATATGATCATATTAAAAATGTTGCTGTAAAAACTTATTCTGTTGCAGCTGAGCATAACAACTATAATCCTAAAAACATAGAAGAGTTAAAGCAAAGCCTTCCTTATGCTGTTGCGATTTCTTTAGTCGTTGGTGAAGTAAGTGTGGATTCAATAAATCAGTTAATAGAATATGGTCTTTTGGACAACTATTCAACTGTCGATAAAGTCAACAGCATCAAGAATTTAGCAAAGGGAATGATAATCGTATCCGACGATAAATTAAATGAATTATATCCTTCTAAAAGACCATCAAATGTAATTATTAAATTAGATGAAACTTTCAGAAATGGAATTTTCCAAAATATCACATTGCTTCCAAAAGGTGATTTTGAAAATCCATTACAGCTAAGGGAATTAATTGACAAATTCAAAGGACTTAATCCAATGTATAATGTTAAAAATCTGACTGTCATTGATTCTCTTGAGGATTATACAATGAATTATGTTGTTCGTAAATTAAATGAGTAGATAATATGGAAAATACAAAATACTTCCTTAAAAAAATTGGCATAAATGAAGTTTCAGGCGATTATGAATCAGCTAAACGTTTCAATGATGGCGGACAGTATCGCTTTGAAGTTCCAGGTATCCAATCTCCTAAAACAATGAGTGCTCTTTTAAAAGAATCAGTAAAACAAAATATTTTCATACATCGGATTACTCAAACTAAGGGAATAATGATGTTGACCGATGATGAAATCAAAAAAATGGTCAGTTTGGCTAAAATCTATAAATGTGAGCTTTTTTTGGCTGTAGGTCCAAGGGCAACATATGATACATCAGCTACAGTACAGACCAAGGAAGGAAGTAGAATCGGATATAGATTAAGGGGCTATGACAATTTAGTTTATGCAATTGAAGATGTTAAAAGAGCTTGTAGATTTGGTGTTCGTGGAATCTTGTTATATGATGAGGGTCTGCTTTGGGTTTTAAATAAAATGAGGGCTGAAGGTGAATTGCCGAAAAATGTTCACTTTAAATTATCCGCTCATGCGGGACATTCCAATCCCGCTTCTGCAAAACTTTTGGAATCTCATGGCCTTAATTCATTAAATCCTGTAAGAGACTTGCAGATTCCAATGATTGCGGCAATTAGGGATGCTTGTGACATGACTATTGATTTACACACTGAAAATCCAAAATCCACTGGAGGATTCATAAGGCATTACGAAGTTCCAAAATTTATTAAAGTGGCATCACCAGTTTATCTAAAGACTGGAGGTTCTGTTGCGGCCAATCATAACTGGGACACTACAGAAAAAGAAGCGATTGCACGTGTAAAACAGGTTCTGCTTGTTAAAAGGATGATTGATGAATATTATCCGGATGCGATTGCATCTCCAAATGAATCTGATGATTTGTCTATTCCTGAGTGATTCTATGGATATTTTAGAAGATATTTCAAAAACCATTATAAAGGCGTCAACCACTCTTTCTTGCGATAAGCTAAATGCCTTGAAAAAAGCTATCGAAATTGAAGACAATGCTAATGCAAAGTGGGCGTTAGAACAGATTTTAGAAAACTACCATGTGGCTCAAAAGACTAGATTTCCGTTGTGTGATGATACTGGAATTCCGCATGTCATTATTGAGATAGGTGAAGATAGGCAAATTTCAGGCCAACTTTTAAACCAAATTCATGAGGGCATTGCTTTGGGTTTGGATAATCTTCCAGCAAGGCCAATGGCCGTTAAAGGCAATGATATTGAAAGGATTGAACAAAGCAAAGGTTTATATGAAAAGCCAGGCATGCTTCATCCAGC
>CAJGDA010000175.1 GCA_904501935.1 uncultured Methanobrevibacter sp.
ACAACCTTTGTAGGCTCAACAGCTTCAATAGCTTTGATTTCTTCCTCAATGCCTCTAGGTTCTCTGTAAGGGTGGTTTGGCCTGTGTCCAACAATAACTGCATCAGGAGCAGCGCCGATTAAAATTGCAGCTGACA
This sequence comes from uncultured Methanobrevibacter sp., assembly GCA_904501935.1. Classification (GTDB taxonomy): domain Archaea; phylum Methanobacteriota; class Methanobacteria; order Methanobacteriales; family Methanobacteriaceae; genus Methanocatella. Next base: position 137 of record CAJGDA010000175.1, read on the forward strand.
AACCTCTTGGATGAGGGTTTCCCTTTTCAGTTAAGCTTGATTGACCTTCAATAAAAATAATGTCTGGTTGTTTTGTTTCTTCAACATATTTGATTGCAGATAATACTGCTGCCGGAACATCCATTGCAGATAAACTTCCAGCCCTAAAGTTAAAATCAGTAGGCTCTTCCAATCCCATTTCATCAGTGGATATTATTGCAGGTTTCAAACCTTTCTCAACACTTGCCAGGCCAAGCATTTTAGTGGTGGTCCTCTTACCGCATTCCTGAGAAGTTCCGCCAACGAAGATTACAGGTGCCTTTGGCTTGTAGGAAATTTTCGGCAAGACTTCACATGACCTTTCAGGAGCGACACCAGCTATCATTTCAACAACGTCCAATCTAGGACCGATGTCCTTAATGACAACACCTTTTGCATCAGCAAATTTCTTTAAAGATAAATTGTCTGCAATGGACAATGACCTGAATGATGTAATGACATTCAATCCAGCATCAATAGCCTGAACCGCATATTTCAATGCTGTTCCTTCAGCACCTATCGGCAACATTATTACCAAGGATTTAGCATCAGGAGCACTTTTTAAAGCGTTTGCCAAACTGTCTGCTACGATATGACCACAAAACTCTTTTCCTTGTTTTCTTACATCATCATCAATGAATCCAACTGCCTCAATTCCTTCAAGATTAGAGAATTTTTCTCCTCCACCGCCACAACCAACTACAATGAATGGATTTAAATCTTGAATCTCTTTAACTGATTTTACTGAATACAAACTTTCACCCTACCTATAAGTTATAATTTATAACAACCAAATAAATTTATTATCCTCATATTTTTGTAAAAAAATTTTCCAAAAAAATGTTATATTATTAATTATAATTTTTCATATTAATAAATGTATAATGTTTTTGGGAAAAATTATTCAAAAAAAATTAAGTTTTGTTTTTTCAAATCATGACCTTCATTAAGAACAGGATTAAAATGTAACATCCGATTAACTACAATACAAAAAAATCCTTTCTCATGATAATTCCCCATGAAAACTCTTTTTATCTGTACAACAAAATATAAAAAAGTATGAAATAAACTATATGAAAAACCAATATGAAAATTAAATATTTAATAAGATAATTTCTGCGACTCAAATAAAGATATCTGCTAATAAAATATGATTGAATCAATATAAAAGTCAAATAACATGATAAAAAACCCAATGGCAAATTAATAACTGATATGATAAAAGATATTATAAATGCAATTCAATGAGAATATTTTGCCTTTTTGTTTACTTCCAATATCCATTCTTTCTGATTAAGGGCTATTATCTTCAAAAGAGAAATGATTTTTAATTTTATTAAAAATACTCAATTAAACAGACCCCAAAAAAAATTCAAATAAATTCAATTAAACACCTCTTATAAAGGAAATGTAAAAAATTACTAAATAAATGATATTGCATGCATATATAAAGATATTATATTTAATAAAATAATTTTTAGGACTCAAACCCCTATATCTTCTCAAAAAATTTGCTCCAAGGAATGCAAAGATTAAATATGATACTAAAAAACCTAACGGATAATTAAAAATTAAAATAATAAAAGATACAATAAACCCCGACAGAATGCCAAAATTTTACCTGTTTGTTTAATTCAAAAATCCTTTCTTTTGGGATTAAAGGATTATTATCCTCGAAAGGGAAATAACCTTTAATTTTATTTAAAATACTCAATTAAAAATGCCCCCAAAAATTTTCAAATAAGTAATTTATAATCAATGATTTAATTTGTCCAAAAGTAATATAACCTAATTGTTCAATCTTATCCATCTTAGAAATTCCAAAGGTTTTATAGACGGCTTTCCAAAAAGTGCCATATGATTCATATCCAATATTATCCGCACCGTATTCCATTAAATTTTTCAAAATTACATCTTTAGCTTCATTTACACCCTTTTTAGATACATGATGAACAATAGCATCCGAAATAACAACTTTACCAATATAAGTTTCAGAACCATAGTTCCATTTAAAAATTTATCAAACTCATTATTAAAACTATCTAAAAAAGCAGTCCAATCATCCGAAACAAGCAACCATTCACCTAACTCACACGCCCAATCAGTCTGCTGATCAAAATAACAATAAGCACCATGAGTAGC
>CAJGDA010000176.1 GCA_904501935.1 uncultured Methanobrevibacter sp.
CAGTATTTGGAAAATTCAGGCAAGCTGGATGAAGCCTTGGAGTTATATAATCAGGTCATATTCGTATTGCCTGATTCTCAAAAGGCATATGAAGCCGTAGTAAGAATTTATCAAAAGCAGGGAAATGTTGAAAAGGAAAAGGATGTCTTAAAAAAGGCCATTGCAAATTGTAAAAATGATGAAGAATTTAAAAATAGGTTAAATGAGATTGGTTAACTCATTTAACTATTAATACCATCCCATTGCCAGCATCACTATTAAACTGATTATAAATACGGCTATGGCAAAGTATATTATATATCTGCCATGTTTGCGGTATAATGGGACGTCCTTTTTGTAGAAAAACAATATTGTCCCATAAATCAACCCCAGAATTGGAGATAATAAGGCAATTATATATCCGATTATAGGTATGATTATATTTCCTTCTCCATCCATAGTTTCGTCTCTTTGTTGATTATTTTTAAGGAAATGCGATTAAAAAAAAGTAATTAAGAGGATTTATTCCCCTTATTTTCTAAATATCATTTTTTTAATTTTAGATAAGACTCCAGTTGCGAGCAATCCGACTCCAACATCATAAATGATGTTAGCTTGGGCTTCATCAACACCTAGTCTTTCAACTATTTGTTTAATGATGAAGTCTTTGTTTTTGTTGCCTGCTAAAAATGTACTTTCGAAAATACTGTTAGCTGCAACACCTTGTTCTTGTGTTAATCCAGTTTCAGAAATTAGTTGGCTTATAAAGTCTTCGCTATTCATAATATAATATTTGTTATTTTTATTTTATATAAATACCCATTCCATTTGCAGAAATGCGAATGCACTCTCCGCCGGTTCCTACTAATCCGTACTGTATATCCAAATTTATAATGGCGTTTCCTCCGTTTTCCTTAATAGAATCGGCTAATTTAATCAAACACTTATCTTTCCCTTCTTTAATTGTAATTAAACGATTATTTTCAATTAAATCAAATTGCTTTACATCAATTGGATCTCTGTTTCCAAGCAGCACCTCAGATTGGAAAATATCGATTATATCGTATTTTTTGTCAATCATATCAGTACTTGTCATGAAAATGAAATCTAAATTGTTTAATTCCTCATTGCTTTTCATTTCATCGAAATATTTTTCTTCTATTTCACCTATAGCTGGTTTATCGGGTTCAGGTTCTCTGAAGAGTTTTTTAAAAGTGTTTCGAATCCATTTAAAATTACTTATTGATGCGCTGACGAATACGATAATAATATAATTCAGCAGTGTTGGAAATGCAGCCTGAAGAATAACAACAAGGGTTCCTGCAGTAACAAAGTTCATTCCCAATGAGGGATTTCTCAAAATGAAACTGTGGATTGTCGTATCAACAAAAAGGATAATTGCGCTTATGGCCCCTAAATTTCTGCCAAGAAGTTTTTGTGCTAGTAGTGTTTCAATAAGTCCTGCAATGATAGGTGCAAATATAAGTGCTAAATTGAAGCCAAAAATAGCTATATGGTGCACATAACAGAGCCAATATGCATAAAGCCCAATTGCAGTACCTATTCCAATACATAGAATTGATTTAAGCAATTCTGCAAATTCAATCTCTTTGCCTTTAATTTTCATTTTACTCAAATTTTACGGCTGTTCCATATGCAGTAACAAGAATTGTATTTCCCATTGTGCCTCCAAGGTTATCATATGAAATCTTAAGTCCTATTATCGCATTTGCCCCTAGACTTTCTGCCTTTTCTTTCATAGTTTTAAAAGCGATACCACGCGCTTTATCTAGTTCTTCTTCGTAAGCTGAGGTTCGCCCTTCTACAACATCCCGAACTCCTGAAAATATGTCTTTGTAGATGTTGGCTCCGATTAAGGACTCTCCTGTGACAAGTCCTTTGTAATCTATTATTTTTTTGTTTTGTAATGTATTTGAGGATGTAAGTATCATTTTTTATCACTATTTCATAAAGGTCATTACTGCCCAGATTATTAAAAAGATTGCAATTACTATGTATAATATTATCTGTGATCTTTTTCTTTGGTTCAATCTTGCATCCCAGACTGTCTGGCAATCCGGTGAGCATACTAGTTCATTCAGTGGAATTGGAGTTCCACAGATTGGACAATGTTTGTGTGGTTCTACTGCCATGTTTTCATCTCCTTAAATTTTAAAGAATTCTTTTGTGTTTTTGGTAACTTGGACTGCAAGGTCTTCTGCATCAAGACCCATGCAAAGTGCAATTGTCTCGAGGATATGAGG
>CAJGDA010000177.1 GCA_904501935.1 uncultured Methanobrevibacter sp.
GTTTTAAAAGAAGTTGGAGATAATGTCTTTTCAGGAACTGTCAATGAGGACGGATACTTGGAAATTAAAGTAACCACTGCCGCTAAAGACTCAATGATTTCAAAAATCGTCACTTTAGTTAAAAGATCACAACTCAACCGTTCTGAAACCGAAACTTTAGTTGAAAGAATTGCAAAGTATTATACTCCTATTATGATGATTGGCGCTATTCTTGTCGCATTCATTCCGCCGTTTTTATTTGGTCAGGATTTGGTCGACTGGGTTTATAAGGCTCTTTCACTATTGGTAATTTCATGTCCTTGTGCATTTTTAATATCAACTCCAGTTGGAATGGTGTCTGCTATTACATCAGCTACCAGAAATGGAATCATTATCAAAGGAAGTACATATGTTGAAGAGATGCGTAACATTAAAGCAGTTATTTTTGATAAAACTGGTACATTAACAGAAGGAAAACTTCAATTAAGTGGTGTTAAAGTTTTAGATGAAAATTACTCAGAAGATGATATTGTTGAAATAGCTGCTTCTTTAGAATACCATTCATCTCACCCAATCGCTCAAGCAGTGGTTGATTATGCTAATGAGCATAATATACTCTTTGATGTTATTGATGACTTTAAAAATGTTCCAGGTAAAGGAATTGTTGCTAACATTAACGGCGAACAGTTCTATGCTGGAAAGGAATCATTAATCGAAGGATCAAAATTCGACATGTCCAGAGATGAAATTAATAAATATTCTGAAGGCAAAACCCTGATATTTATTGGAAACGCTGAAAAAGTTTTAGGAATTATTACAGTGTCCGATACTATCAGAAATAACGCTTCAGAGGTTATTGCGGACTTAAAAGACAAAGGTGTTCAAACATTCATGCTTACAGGTGATAATAAACTTGCTGCAAAAAGTGTTGCGGATGAAATTGGAATTGACCATGTCTATTCTAATTTGATGCCTGAAGATAAATTAAACATCTTGGATACCATTAGAAATAAATTTGGAGATGTTGCTATGGTTGGAGATGGAATCAATGATGCTCCAGCGTTAGCACGTGCAAATATTGGTATTGCTATGGGTGCAGCAGGTTCCGATGTAGCTATTGAAACTGCAGATATTGCATTAATGCAAGACGATATCTCAAAACTACCTTATTTGTTCTCTTTAAGCCGTAAGACAATGGGTATCATTAAGCAGAACATTACTTTAGCTATTGTAGTAAAAATACTATGTGTGATATTGGCCATTTTAGGTATTATCACATTGATGATGTCTGTTGGTTTTGGAGATTTAGGATTAACATTGTTTGTTATCTTAAACTCATTCAGAATTGGAATGGTGAAAGATCCACTATTCTAATTTCCTTTTTTTTATTTTTTTATCCGTTAATATTGTATGGTTTGTTGGATAAATGAAATCAGTTCAATATAGATTATTGAAAATCTTTTTTCAACGAATGAAGCAAAAATAGAACTTTTTTTAAATATTTAAACTAAGATTAAAAAAATAAAAAAATATCTCTAAAATTGAATTTAGAGATTATTGATTTCATCAAATTTTAAGATATCATCACATATGACTTCAAGCAGTTCATCATCGTGGCTGACTGCCAATATTCCGATACTGTTTGCTTTGCAGTGATTGATAAGCGCTTCCCATATCTGCACTTGTGTTACGGCATCAAGCATTGTACTTATCTCATCGGCAATGATGAATTTTGTTTGCGGATTCAAAGCCCTTAATATGCTGAAACGCTGCAATTCTCCACCTGAAAGTTCACTAGGCCATCGGGTTAACCAAGTATCTTTAAGACCGAACGTATCTTTTAGTTCTTGGCTAGGTTCCCAAGATTCATTCAATACTTTCGACATTTTCCATTTAGGATTCATTGTCTTTTCAGGGTGTTGAAAGATTAATTGAATTGGGTAATAACCTTTATTTGGAATTTTATCACCATCAATAGTTACCTCTCCGGAATAATTGGAAATATGGCCGGACAGTATCTTACATAATGTACTTTTACCGCTACCGCTATCCCCAATCAGTCCAATGATTTGATTGCTATTAAGAGATAATGAAATATCCTTTAATATTTGCCTTTTTTTATTATATGAAAAAGAAATATTATTTGCTTTAAGTTCCATCATTTACCTCCTTGTAGTTGAAACATCTAATCATTA
>CAJGDA010000178.1 GCA_904501935.1 uncultured Methanobrevibacter sp.
GATGTTATGTGTTTGTTAGGGATGGAATTTCTCATTCATGGGACATTAAAACAGAGGTAGTTTCAAAAACTGCCAGTGAGGTGCTTGAAAATAAAACAGGAATCTGCTGGACAAAATCATGTCTTCTTGCAGCGCTGCTAAGAGCAAATCAGATTCCCTCAGGCATCAGTTACCAGCTGCTTACAAGAGCAGATGATGATAGTGAAGGTTATATGATTCATGCTTTAAACACAGTGTATTTAAAAGATTTTAATAAATGGATCAGACTTGATGCTCGAGGAAATAAAGAAAATATCAATGCATGTTTCAGTTTGGATGAGGAACGCCTTGCCTATTCAATTAGAAGTGAATTTGGCGAAATTGACTATAATGATAATCATGCTGATTTGGATGAAAGGTTAGTTAATATTCTAATCGAAAGTGAGAGTATACTGGAAATCACAACAGACTTTGAGTTTTAGTTAAATTCATGTCAATAAATTTAATATTTGTGCTAAACATTGAAAAATAGATTTTTTAAAATTGAATAAGGACAAATTTGTTAAACAAATTTTGACACATCCCCGTTCAACATTCATTTTAACTTATTTTAAATTATAATGCATAATTATTGTTATTTAAAGATTAAAGTAAGTACTTGTACTCGAAAAACTATTTATATGGGTCTAAATAGACTATAGGTTGGTGTGATATATTTCACAGACTTAAAACAAATGTATCTAAACGGATTTTTGACTGTTAGTTCAAAGACTTCCCAAATTAAAATTTAGCTGTTAGATATGGAATATTTTTCGAGGTGAAAACATGTTATTTGAAGATTTATTAAAAATGTTTGATGATATAGATTGGAGAGATTATTAAACTTTACAAAAAATATCTCTGTAGGTTAATGTTCTGAGAATTAAAACTGACTGAATATGCTATCTGTTTGGAATCTGGTTAAATTTGTCTAATCAGATAGCAATGCTTACTTTTTTTCTTTAATGGTTTTAGTATTTTAATATTTTTTCTTATTTTTATAAAAAAATTCTTTTTTTCTTTAATATTAAAAAATGGAATTGAATCAATTAGATTGATCCTGATAAGAATAGGATCACGTTTGCGATTATTGCAGAACCAAGGTAAGTTCCAGTAATCACAATTAAAGTAATAAGAATTCCTCTCCAACCAATCTTTTTAAACTCTTCCCAGTCTTTACCCAGCGCTATACCGACATAAGCTAAAAATGCTGCACAGATTGTAGTTAAATCAACTTGAGAAGCATAATGAGTCACAAAATCAGCGGTTGGAATTCCTGGAATTGCAAAAAACATGCCAATTAAACATATTATGATGATTGAGGGTATATTAGCTGGAATGATTTCTCCAATACACAGGCCTATGAATGTAATGACTACAATAACAAGCATTCCAATTAATGAATCAACAAACGGAGCATGATTGCTTAAAACATTTCCGATAGCAACAATTACTGAAAATACTAAAAACACGGTCACAATTTTACGAAGGTTATCCATTTTCAATCCAAATGGATTAACCGCACTGTCTTCATCCTGAATGATGCCATCATTAAACTCAATGGCATGACTTTTGCATAAAACCGGAGATAACCATGAATATAATTTTTCTGTAAGGGGCAATGAAATAAATATGAACATGTAGATGCCAAAAGCGCTTGAAAGAACATTACTGCACCCTGCAAAAGCTTCTAACTGAGTAGCCATGGTAGGGTATAGATTCACTAATGGAACTAATCCTGCGGCGTTCATGCTTGCACTTCCTACACCGGTTGCCATTGCATATGCATATGGATGTAATGGCAGAAGTGAGACACACAGGCTTGCTAAGAAACTCATATATAAAGTGCCAATAATAGGTCCTAGGATATAAATAAATAAAACTCCGCGTGATTCTGGAGATGTAACTCCATATTTATCAATAATAATTGCTACATTGGGGTCACGACAAATTGAACTTGTCATTCCAATAGCTTCTCTTCTAAAACCTAAAAGTAAAGCAATAGGCAATGCTATAATAGTACAGGAGTCCCCTAATAGCTGTAAAATCAAGGCAGGACCTACATTAAAAATCATATAGATGGACTCTCCACTTGAAATAGCCAGTTTGGATATTATCACGCCAAGAAGTATGGCC
>CAJGDA010000179.1 GCA_904501935.1 uncultured Methanobrevibacter sp.
ACCAAATACTCTGCTTCAACAATATGAAGCTTAGAAGGAATAACAATACAGTGAAGAGGACCTCCAAAATCAAAATCGATTAATTCTTTAATTTTTCCTGCCTTAATGCAAACATCCTTTGAGCCAACACGTGCTATTCCCATAGCCAAAGTATCCTGCGTTATCAGGCCTTCATGGTCCAAATCATCATGAATGTTCATCAAATATTCCAAACCCTGATTTACAGTCATATATCTGTCCTTGTGAGCCTGAATATCGAGCAGAACCAGAGTATGCAAATCCATTTTCATATTTTCTTCAATAGCTTCATAAGGTGATTTCGGGTAAAAGTTATAGTCCGGAAACGGTATTGTAGTTACTTTACCAAACTTATATCCCTGAAGACCCGAAATGGCTGGAGCAGAAGATAATATTGAAGAGCCATGAATAACTTCATAACAGATTCCCTTTTTAGAACATTGCACCAAAAAATCGCTATGGGTGGTTGCGATTAGAGGATCGCCGCCCGTAATTAATGCAACATCAGAGGTTTTGGCTTCTTCAATAAATTTGCTTTCCTCTTCAACTTCACCCCTAACCAAAACTTCAATTTTCTGGCCAACCAACTCTTCAATAGCTTCAAAACTAGATCCAAATAATCTTGATGTGAAAAATTCAGCATAAATCTTATCGACATTTCTTAAACATTCCAAACCTTTCAGAGATATGTCTTTTTCATCAAATAATCCTAAACCCACTAGATAAAACATATATTATTATATAATAATTTAAACATAAAAAACTTTATGAAATGTGTAAAAGTTCCATTAAAACAATTGAATGACACCCGTATAGAATTAATGGAAAAAGGCCTGATGAATATGGAATATAGAATAAAAGCAGGTGATGAGTTTGGATATATTCCCATTAACGATAATGTAGAGGGCTATGAAATAGTTTGTATGCATCTGGAAGAACTCCCGAAAGTGCCCCATAGCTTTTCCGAATTGCTTGAAGGAGAATTGACAAGTGAAGAGATTGAGAACTTGCGCACTTCATTTGACACAATTGGAGATGTTGTCATTTTAGAAATTCCAGATGATTTGGCTGATAAAAAACAGATAATCGGCGATGCCGCACTTAAATTTACAAAAAGAAAAGCAATCTACATGAAAAAAAGTGCAATTAAAGGAACAACACGTGTTCGTGATTTGGAATTCTTATCGGGAGTGGATGATTCAGTTACAATCCACAAGGAACATGGTGCAAGACTAAAGCTGGATGTTCGTGAGGTTTACTTTTCACCAAGGCTTGCAACTGAGAGAAAACGCGTGATGGAAAGCGTAACTGACGGCGAAAAGATTCTTGACATGTTTTGTGGAATCGGACCGTTTCCAATTGTCATTGCAAAAAACAAAAATGTCGATATAACTGCAGTAGACATCAATGAATCTGCAATAAGATATTTGGATGAAAATATCAAGTTAAATAAATTGAAAGGCCATGTTGAAAGCTACTGTGGCGATGTGAGGGAAGTCAGCGAATCATTTAACTGCAAATTCGATAGAATAATTATGAACCTTCCAGGCCTTGCATATACATTCCTTGATGTTGCCTTTGATTTAATTGAAGATGGTGGAATTATCAATTATTATGAGTTTTCCGACTCATATGACCAAGGAATAAAGCGTTTGGAAATCGCAGCCAATGAAGCTGGAAAAAAGGTTGAAGTCATCAACTCTAGAAAAGTAAAATCAACTTCCCCTGGAGAATGGCATGTTGCAATTGACGTGAAAGTTTGTGAAAAGTAGAATTTTATTGAATCTCATCAATTATTGGATTTAAAGCATCAAAATCAATGTAATCAACTTTTTTGCCATATGTTTCAAGTATAACTTTTTCTTCAGCAGTTTTTTTCTCCTCTTTTGATCCTTTTAATCTTCTATGTACAAAAGCCATCATTGTCTTGTGCTTTAAGTTAAGAAGATTATAATCGATTCCTCCCCTTAAGAAATGAATAGATGCACAATTGTAAACATCTTCTGAGAGTTGCCTTTTTATTCCATCCCTTATATTGTCCGTATTCTGCTTATCATTTGGGTCTGCCAATCCTACTGTAGCAATAATGATTTTCTTAT
>CAJGDA010000180.1 GCA_904501935.1 uncultured Methanobrevibacter sp.
GTATTATGCACTTGCTCCACATTAAATGAAATAACTTCATCTTTCTGTACAGAATGCGGTGCCAATCTGAATCATGAAAATTCTTTAATTGTTTGTATATGTGGTCATAAGAATCCAGTTAGCTCTAAATTTTGCCAGAATTGTGAAAGGCCTTTAAATCCTCAAAGAGTGATTAAATCAAAATTTGTTTGTTTATGTGGTGAAATCTTAGATTGGAATACTGAATTTTGCCCTAATTGCGGTAGAAATATTAAAAATAAAAAATTATTAAGAAAATCCGTTAAAAGTCTTAAAAATTTGATTAGGTAGTGATTTGTTTGAAAACATGTGATGTTTGTGGTACTTTAAACCTTAAGGAAAATAATTATTGCACTCATTGCGGCAATAGATTCATAACTGAACATATTTGTCCTTACTGCGGTTCAGTTAATAAAGATTATGCTACACATTGCGTCAAATGTTTAAAGCAAATAAATCCAATCACAATTGATGATTTTGATATTTTATTTAGTGAATTTAATCAGAATTTATTGTTAAATGCTGAAATCAGTGATTATGATTACAATGAGTTGCTGTCCAGTATTTTTTTAAGGGCAAAATATGTTGATGTTTATGGAGATACAACAAAAAACAAGATTTTTAATTTAGCCAGCATATTTGCACCATGCAAACCCAAATCAAGAGGGTATGAAAGAGGATATATCTTTTTGGGCAATTGCATTTACTATGACGACAGATTGGATGATTCGGTGCAGATAGCTACTGTTATCCATGAATTGGCCCATTATATTTTATTTGATATAATTGAATCGTTATTATGCAACATTTTCAATGTTAACACTTCATCAACATTGCAGAGTTTTGTCTGGCATTTCTTAACTCTTCCGGAATTTAAGATAATGAACGAATACTGCGCCCACACCGTTGAAGGCAGATTCATTCCATATGGATATCAGAATTATGGTTCTTTTAATTCTTTGGTGGAAAATACCAATTTGGATAGTGAATCTATTAAAACCATGATGATGTTCGGAAATAATTTTGCTAATGAAATCATCGTTTATCTGGAAAAATTCATTGATGATGACTTAAGGCAGGAAATAAAGTTGCAATATAAAATGGATTTGAAATCTCCAAGTTATGACTCAATTTTTATTGAAACAAATGAGTGTTTTCCATTAAATGTTAAAAATAGTACGGTTATAAATATTTTGGGAGATATTTTAAAAGAAGCTTCAGATTCTGAAACTCGTAAAGAATTAGAATTGATTAAAGAGGGTATTGAGAGTAATTAATTGTTTTCTTTTTCCTCTTTATCTTTAATTGTTTCTAATACTTCTTTTCCAGTATCAGTTAGTCTGTATAATCTTCCTTTACGAGCTTCTTCATTAATACATTCGACAATTTCTTTGCTTTTTAATTCGCTTAAAACTTTTGAAATGTGGTTAGTTCTAATTCCACTGTCTTTTGCAATATTTGTTGGTATCTTAACTTCATCTCCAATTGATTTTAAAGTCTTTTCTCTATATTTGGAAATTTGAACATATGAAGTTAATTTTAAAAGCTCATCTTTTTCTTTTGACATAATAAAATATTATGTTCGTTGTACTATAAAATGTTTTATAACATGTTATTATTTTATTACTATTAAGTTACACACTTGTTAAGTTATATTAGTTTTGATTAACAATTTATTTATACCATCATTTGAAAAAGTTAATATAATAATGAATAAATTTGATACTATGAAATGCAAACAATGCGGTTTTGAAAATAAGAAAGATGCGAAATTCTGCACTAAATGTGGCAGTTCCATGGAGCCAGTTGATGTGCCTGTAAAATCAGACAATTCAAAATATATAATTATTGCACTTGTTGCAGTAATAATATTGCTAGTTGGAGCTGTAGGATATTTTGCATTATCTGGGCATGACGGTTCTAATGTAGCTTCTCCACAAAAAAATTCATCTAATGCAGTTCAATCAGCTGAAAGCGGTGATTCAAATGAAAATTCTCAAACTCAAGTTGTTTCTTCAAATAAGGCAAGTGATGCAAAGTCATGGGAATTAATTGGA
>CAJGDA010000181.1 GCA_904501935.1 uncultured Methanobrevibacter sp.
CCCCCAATTTAATCTTGTGATTGTTTAAAATCAGGTTTCATGTTACTAATAATGAATTCTAAATCTTTATTTAAATTGGTGTCGTTATTATAGTTTTTAAATTGAATTGAAAATGTGTGATAACATGTATAGACATAGCAGATACTAATGTTTGTTGTATTTTCAGTTGTTAAGTTTTGAAAATCGATTTTATATACTTTGGTACTATTCATGTCAATAGTTGAACTATTCCTAACATTAATGCCTGAATCTTTATTTAATCCGTTTAACTTATTATTAAAACTATCTAATGCAATATCTTTCTTGCCCAAATCTTTAAAACTAACTTTTTCTTTAGTATCTTTATTAACTATTTTAGCATAATTGTTCCCGCTATCTTCAATTGAAAAATGACTTGGGAGTGTAACAACAGTTTTGTTTACAACAGTTATTGCAGTTCCAACAGTTGTTGATGAGTCTACTATAATATACATAGAACACAAGCCAATGATTAGTATTATTAATATTCCAATCCATCGTTTATCCATTTTAATACCCTAGTTATTATTTTTTGCATGTTTGATGTAAGCGTCACAAACTTTTTTACTTTCCCCTTCCATGTACACTTTACCATTTTCAAGCCAAATACATCGGTCACATATATTTTTGATTTGGTTTATGGAATGGGAAACAAGAAGCACGGTAACTCCATCTTTCATCATTGATCTGATTTTTTCGGAACTTTTCTTTCTAAATTTAATGTCTCCAACCGCTAAGATTTCATCTATGATTAAAATTTCGGGGTTTATTAAGGTAGCTATTGAAAAACCTAATTTTGCCCGCATACCCTTGGAATAATTTTTTACAGGATAGTTTATATGTTCTCCAAGTTCAGAAAATTCTACAATTTCATCATATTTTTCTTTAATGAAATCTTCCTCCATACTTAGGAGGGCTCCATTTAAAAAGATATTGTTTTTACCAGTATAATTTTTATCAAAACCTGCACTTAATTCGAGTAATGGTGCAATTTTACCATTAATCTTAATTGTACCTTCAGTAGGTTCATATATTCCGGAAATTATTCTAAGCAAGGTACTTTTTCCAGCACCATTAAATCCTAAAATACCTACTCTTTCACCTTCATAAATTTTAAATGAAACATCATCAAGGATTCTAACCTTTTTAGCTTCATTTTTGTTTCTTTTAATTGTTCGTATCATATATTCTTTTAAAGTATCGATTTTATCTTTTGATACTTTAAATTCCATTGCAAGATGCTCAACTTCAATCATTACTTCCCTATCAATATTTCTAGCTTTCACTTCAAGTTTGGAGTCTTGTGAGATGGCATCGTATTTGTCGTTGCCTTCGAATACGGTTTCTATATTATAAGTATCCGGTTCAAGTGACAAGTCAAAACTGGCAAATCCTTCCTTATCCGTTATTCCTTCATAACTTTCGTCATTAATGTTAATTGTAATTTTTTCACCGATAATTGGATTTTCAAATTTATCCATTAATCTAACACAATAATCGGGTTCATCTTTTGAGTAAATAACCATGTTTGGAGTGTATAATCTAGTATTTTCTTCTTTTTCAGGGCTAAAATCCTGATTTTCTCTCAATACGATTATTTTGCCAACAACTCTTGGAGCATATTCTTCATTTGTAGGGAAATAAGTTTCTATTTCATATTTTTTAGCAAAAAGAGTGATTGGCAATCTAGCATAACCTTCTTCTGTAGTTATATCATCATATTTTGCCCCGTTAATTTCAAAAATAACTTCTTCGTTTGCAATTGGATTGCTGTTTCCATCAAATATTTGAACTACATAGTCTTTCCAAGCTCCGTATTTCATTTCGTAGTCTGGAGCGTAAATCTTAATATTTTTAAATCTATTATTCTGAAATTTAGTATCTACTGGAACTTTCTTAATTTCATTAACTTCTTTGTTTTTTCCAAAAAGATTTTTTATTTTATCTATTAAATTCATTTTAAAAACCTTATATTTCTAATACTAATTTCTTTTCATAAATTTTGAATAATAATATTCCAATTCCCAATGTTGTAA